>CALXBG010000001.1 GCA_944386485.1 uncultured Pygmaiobacter sp.
TGCGTCCTCCTCACGAAAACTTGGTGGCCAGTTCCATGATGTTCTCCTGATTGGCCTTATCCCCATCGATGAAACCGGTGACCTTGCCGTCACACATGACCATCACCCGGTCGGACATGCCGATCAGCTCGCCCATCTCGGAAGAGATCATGATGATGCTTTTGCCCTGCTTGGCCAGATCGGCGATAATGCAGTAGATCTCGTACTTGGCACCCACGTCGATGCCGCGGGTCGGCTCGTCGAGAATAAAGACGTCGGGATCGTTTGCCAGCCAGCGGCTGATAAGTACCTTCTGCTGGTTACCGCCCGACAGCGACTGGATTCGCGTCTTGCTCGACGGAGTCTTGATCGAGAGCTTGGCCACATTGTCCGCCACCAACTTTTCGATCTTCCGGTTGTTGAGCACGATTCCCGCGTCAACATACTGATCCAGCGAGGCGATCGAGACATTGTCCGCGATCGAGAGCACTCCCATGATACCGGTCGCACGCCGGTCCTCGGTCAACATTGCAAGACCACGCTTGATCGCGTCCCGCGGGCGGTTGATCTTGAGCTCCTCGCCCTTATAATAAATGTGTCCCTTAGAGTGAGCACGGATACCAAACAGGCCCTCCATCAGCTCGGTGCGCTGAGCGCCGACCAGACCGCCGACGCCGAGGATCTCGCCCTTACGCAGCTGGAAGCTGACGTCCCGGAAGGATTTGGGGTTGATCGAGGTAAAATCCTTGACCTCGAACACCACCTCGCCGGGCACATTCTCCCGCGGCGGGTAGAGATTGGTCAGCTCGCGGCCGACCATCTTGGTGATGATCATATCGGTGGTGAGATCCTTGGCATCCCAAGTACCGATGTACTGGCCATCCCGCATGATGGTGACTTCGTCCGAAATCCGCAAAATCTCGTCCATCTTGTGGGAGATGTAAACGATCGAGACCCCCTTGGCCTTCAGCTCCTCAACAATCCGGAACAGCGCCTCAACCTCGTTTTCGGTCAAAGAGGAGGTCGGCTCGTCCAGAATCAGTACCTTGCAGTTGGCGCTGACCGCCTTGGCGATCTCAACCAGCTGCATCTGGGAAACGGAGAGAGAACCCAGCTTCGCCTTCGGGTCGAAGGGCATCCGCACCTCTTCGAGCAGCCGGGCGGTGTCCTCATACATTTTCTTGTGATCAATGACCGGATAGAAGCCCAACAGCTTCTTGATCGGATAACGGCCGACAAAGATATTCTCAGCCACGCTGCGCTCGGGAATCGGCTGCAGCTCCTGGTGCACCATCGCGATGCCGCGATTGAGTGCGTCCAGCGGGTCCTTGATGTTCACCGGCTCGCCCTCATAATAGATCTGGCCCTCATCCATCTTATAGATGCCGAACATACACTTCATCAGGGTGGACTTTCCCGCGCCGTTCTCCCCCATCAGTGCATGGACCGTGCCCGGTTTCAGTTTCAGCTGCGCGTGATCCAGCGCCTTGACGCCCGGAAAGGTTTTCACCACGTCGCGCATCTCCAAACGATACTCTGACATTGACTGGCCCCCTTGCTTTTTAATCCCAAAAAGTGCGTGTGCACCTACTGCGCACACGCACTCTGTTATTCGTTTTGTTGCTTACTTGGCAGCGGAGTCATCGGCAGACATGAACTCGCTCACGTTGTCGGGGGTAACCATGACATAGTCAACATAGATCTGCTGCTCCTCAGCGGTGTAGGTGGTGCCGCTCAGCAGAGCCTCCATGACTTCGACCGCCTTGTTGGCCTGTGCGTCGGCGTCATTGAGAACGGTACCGGTCATCTCGCCCGCAGAGATCGCATCCAGAGCAGCGTCCAGCGCGTCGACACCGACCAGATAGATGTCCTCGTTGACCTTGCGGCCGGCAGCCTTGATGGCCTCGAGAGCGCCCATCGCCATCGCGTCGTTGTTGCAGAAGACAACCTCGACCTTGTCGCCAAACTGCGCCAGCGCATTGGCGGTGATGGTCTGGCCCTTCTCCTGGTCCCAGTCACCACGCTGCATATCCAGCTGCTCGACCTCGACGCCGGCATCGGTCAGCGCCTTGACCGAATACTCGGTACGCAGCTTCGCATCGACGTTCTCAGGGTCGCCCTGGATCATGATATAGCTGACCTTGCCGTCGCCGTTGATGTCGCCCTTGTTCTCGGTGGCGAGGATCAGCTCGCCCTGATAGGTGCCGGACTGGGCAGCGTCGCAACCGACATAAGCGATCTTGTCATAAACAGCCATCTCGCCCTCGGTCGGCTCACGGTTGATCAGAACGGTGGGGATGCCGGCGTCCTTGACCATGCCGACGATCTGCTCGGCAGCGCTGGTCATGACCGGGTTGATGATCAGCGCGTCAACACCCTGGGTGATGAAGGTCTGGATCTGCTCGGTCTGCTTGGCCTGGTCGTTGTTGCCGTCAACGGTCGAAACGTCGTAGCCCTTGGCCTTCAGGATCTCCTCCAGCTTGTTGCGGTAGGTGGTCATGAAGTTGTCGTCAAACTTGTAGATGCAGATGCCGACCTTGCCGCCAGCGGGAACAGCAGAAGAAACACCTTCCGCAACCGAGTTGGCCGACGAATCGCCGGCAGCGGAGCTGCTGTTGCCGCCACAAGCAACCAGCGACAGCGCAAGCGCGGCCGCCATGATCAGTGCGAGTACCTTTTTCATTGAGTCTCTCTCCTTTTGTACTGTGCCGATTCTGGATCTGCTTTGCCTTGTCTATCCACAGTATGCCCGGACGGTCCGGACGAAATCCGCAGATATACATTTGTCTCAAAAAACATGGATAAAAATTGCATTACCTTGATCGGCTCTCTTATCAGCCGGGACATCCGGCCTGGCTAAATGTTAGCATCAACCTTACGTAATGTCAACAAAAATGTTGAGTTTGATACTATTTTTTAATAAAAAACGATAACATTTGTTAAAAACAGGAAAAAACAATGTGCCCTTTTTGTGAAATAGCTATAAAAAATGGATATATAAAATTGCATCAAAAGATAGACTTTTGTTTCATGCATTAAAAAAATGTAAAAAAAGTGCGTCCAATAAAATCAAAACACTTTCTCCGCAAACGGTATTTTGCGGGCTTCTATTTCGTTTTTCGTCAAAAAAATAGCCCTAAACAGACAAAAAATCACCGCAGACAGGCATTGTGCTGCGGCGATGATTAACTATTTGAAGCTGCCAAGGCACCAACGGCAACCCCCTCTTCCATTTTAAGCCCGATAGCTCAAAGCAAAAAATGAGCGAGGAGCCAAGCTGAAATTAGCCCCTCGCTCATCTTTCACTCAAGCAGAATCGTCGGTCCCTCAGCAACCCGCACCGCGGTATAGTAAAGCAGACTGCCTTTTTTGTAACCGACCTCGATCTTGTACTTGTAAACCCCCGGTACCGAGGGGGTGAGGATCTCGTCGCCATACAGCTCGATATAGTTGACGTCGGCCAGACCG
Organism: uncultured Pygmaiobacter sp.; assembly: GCA_944386485.1. Lineage (GTDB taxonomy): Bacteria > Bacillota > Clostridia > Oscillospirales > Ruminococcaceae > Pygmaiobacter. The sequence goes on from CALXBG010000001.1 coordinate 3,448, forward strand.
TCCGCCCGAGAGATCTTCATTGAAATATAATTGGGATCGCTCATCACAATCACCAATCTGGTATTCGGGGTAACATCCAGCGGAGCGAGCGGAATGTCCCCCTGCTCATCTGAAAGCGCAGGCCCACGAACTGTGCGGGTGATGTAATTCCACTCAAAGTCCGCACGAACCACATTCAGCTTCGTATAGCCGACCGAGGCCTCGATCAGCGGCATGTTGTTCTCCGGGTCGGTAGAATCCAGCGTTTCCTTGAGCAGAAGGCTCGCCACCGCAGCAGCCGCGATCAACGCAAGCGCGCTGAGGATCCTCAGCAGCGTCCGTCCCAGACCCCGCATCCGATCCGCCCCCTTTCCCTTTTCCGTCCATGTTTTTTCCATTATATACGATTCGGCGGCAAAAATCCACCGCCGCAGGAAAAGAAAGCAGAATGAGCGCATACAATAGAGGTAAAACGCACGGTGCAGCCGCGCAAGAAAGGAAGAATCCGCCACAATGAAACCTCAAACCAAGCCAGCTCCCCGAACGACCTGCCGTCGTCTGCTCAGCAGCGATCTCCCCGCGCTGGATGCGCTGGCACAGGTTTCGCTGCCCGCGGCGGCTCGCCCGAGTTTTGCCGAGCTGCACGCCGCGCTGGAGCAAGGGGAGCTGTGGGGTTGGTGGCGCGCAGACATTCTGATCTGCGGTGTGATTCTGCTTCCGCTTGACGCGCCCTGCCGGCTTTGTATCGACACCGCCGTACTGACCGGCATCTCCGGCCTTTCCCCCGATCGTCTGTTGCTGCTCTGGGCTCCAGCTGTAAGAGATGCCGACGATGCGATACTGAATGCGGTTGCCCAGCTGGCCCTTGAACGGGCCGCAGTGCGTCGGCGTACCGGCGTACTGGCTGCATTTCCGGTCCGTGCGCGTGCCGGCATGGGCTCCTTTTTCTCTGCGGGATTCCAACTGGTCGGACTGCGCCCGCTCTTACGGCTGTGCCCCTGCCTGTTGTTGCTTGCACCCGGACAAAAAACCGATTATAATAAAGGGCATCAACTGCGCCTTGACCTCACCGACACCCGGCTTTTGGGCCGTCGACTGGAGGAGGGCTGGCGCGGCGTCGCGCTGGAACCGGACGGCAGCCTGCTGCTGGTCCGCTGCGCCATTACCCGGGAAACCCCCGGTCTGCAGGAGGAGCCGAATGAAGCTGGTAATTCTGGACTCGTACGCACTCACGGAGGGCGATCTTGATTGGAGCGGGCTGGCTGCGCTGGTAGATGAGGTGGAAGCCTGGCCCAGAACCCCCTATGCCGAGGCCGCTGCCCGGATTGGGGATGCCGAATTCGTCGTGGTTAATAAGACGTTCATCGACGACGCGGTCCTTGATGCCTGCCCCAAGATCCGTTGGATCGGGCTGACCGCGACCGGCACCGACAGTCTCGACATCGCGGCCTGCCGCCGACATGGTGTGCCGGTGGCCAACGTGCCGGGCTATTCCACCGATTCGGTGGCTCAGCATGTCTTTTCGCTGCTGCTCTCGATCTGTCAATGCCCTGACCGGTATTACCGGGCAATCAAGGGTGGCTGCTGGCAGACCGATATTCGGCCGCAGTATGGCATCACCCCGCAGCGGGAGCTGGCCGGCAAAACAATCGGAATCGTCGGCTATGGCAGCATTGGCCGCAGGGTGGCCAAAATCGCACAGGGTTTCGGCATGCATGTCGTCGCGCACACCCGCACCATTCGTCCCGCATATGCCGACGATGGGGTCACATTTTTGTCGCTGGATGAACTGCTTGCGACGAGCGACGTGGTCACGCTGCATTGCCCCGCCACCGAGCAGACCCGCGGCCTGATCGGGGACGAGGCGCTGGCCAGGATGAAGGAGGGCGCAATCCTGATCAATACCGCCCGCGGCGCTCTGGTGGAGGATGCCGCCGTCGCGCGGGCGCTGCACAGCGGTCATCTGGGCTTTTTCGGTGCCGATGTGGTCGGGGTCGAGCCGATCCGGCCGGACAATCCGCTGTTGGGCTGTGACAATGCGCTGATCACCCCCCACATTGCCTGGGCGACCGCCGAGTCGCTGGATCGGCTGGCCAAGATCGTGACCGATAACTTCCGCAGTTTTCTTGCGGGGGAGCCGAAAAATATCGTCAACTGATCAAATTTCCTCTCCAAAGCCAAAGAACGGCCGAACGGTGTGTAACCGTTCGGCCGTTTTTTATAGAATCTGCATCAGCCAGATACCGAGGATCAGCACCCCGAGCCCAACTACTGCAAAGAGGGTACCGATCAGGCAGCCCATCAGCTGCCCGCTAAAGGGGAGATAGGACCGCTGAGGCCGGCGCGGATCGTATCGCACGACACATTCGCTTTGGGACCGAAAAACGCCGAAGCTTGTCCATCCAGTCGTTGCGGTATACTCGACTCCATCCACCAGATAGCGGTAGCGTGCCCGAACCGGCTGCGGGCCGGTACCATACGCGCTGCGGGCATCCAGCAGAACGCCGGTTGTCTTCCCCTTGCAGCGAATCAGCCGAAGATACCGCGGCAGCGCATAGAGCAGGCCGACACAGAGAAAGCTGCCTCCCACAATCCAAACCGCGATCACGGCGTCTTCTCCCCTCTCTGTTCTGCCCGCCTACGGCGCAGCCGGGCAAAGAATTCCCGCAGCAGATCGGCGCACTCGTCCTCCCGCACCCCACCGACCAGCTGTGGCCGATGGTTGAAGGGCAGCGCGGTCAGATCAATCAAACTGCCGCAACAGCCCGCGCGGGGATCTTTTGCCCCATAAACCACCCGCACCAGCCGGCTGTTGATTGCCGCGCCGGTGCACATCGGGCAGGGTTCCAGCGTCACATAGAGGTCACATTGCCACAGCCTCCAGCCACCCAGCCGCCGGCAGGCGTCCCGGATTGCAATCAGCTCGGCGTGGGCGAGGGCGTTTTTTGCCCCTTCGCGCAGGTTATAGCCCTCGCCGACCACCTCGCCGTCCTTGACCACCACCGCCCCGACCGGGACCTCGCCCAGCGCGGCGGCACGGCGGGCCAGCTCGAGGGCCAGTCCCATAAAATAGGCATCGTCTTTTTGATGTTCCATTATCTGAAATACTCCATCAGGCAGGTCAGTATAAGCAGCAGTAAGGTAATTGTGAAGAAGGGGGCGCTGAGCAGCCGCTCAGTACGGCCCATCCGGTTTTTCCGGGTCGGATAGCGGGGTAGTTTGGGCAGCGGACGGCGGCGGCGAAGCAGAACGATCAGTACCGTCAGGCCCGCACCAAAGTAGAACGTAAAGAGAATCGCGGTCAGCGCCATCACATTGGTACCGTCCATCTGTTGTCTCGCCCAAAGCTGTAAAAAGCCCGAAGCATTGTTGAAAAAGTGGAGCAGCATTGCATCGGCGACATTCCCATAGGCCGCCACAATGTAACCCAGGAACAGCGAGAGCGCAAAGATTGAGGGGATCTGGGAGAGATCGGCGTGCAGCAGCGCGAAGAGAACCGAACTGACAATGATGGCAAACCAGTCCCCGTAGGGTGTGAGCAGCCGCTGGATGGTGCCGCGGAAAAATAATTCCTCGCCGATCGCCGGGATGACGCAGATTGAGAGAAAAGAAAGAGCAAGCGGACCCGCCCCCTCCGGCAATGTCGTGCTGGCCGGCGGGACATACCCCCCCAGCCCCAGCAGCATCCGCATCAGGTTTGCGGCCACGCTGCACAGGGTGGTATAGCAGAGGAAGAGCGGCAGCGCGGCAGCGGCCACCCGACCGGGGCGGCGCAGCGCGAGCGGCGCAAGGGCGAGCGGACGGGCCGACCGGCGCAGCCATAGGATCGGCAGCGCCAGATTGACGGCCGTGGCAAGACAGTTGATCAGCGCCGCGGCGGCCACCGGGATTCCGACCGGATTCTGCGCGCTTGCGCCGGGCAAATTGGCGTCCAGCGCCGCCGAAAGAGCGGCCTGGAGAAAGATCGCCACCAACCGGTAACCGATCACCGACAGCCCAATCAGATTCGCCGCGTAATACAGGTTGTCCCGCCGCGGCTGTCCCTCTCTCATCTCCCCCACACTCCCTCGTCATTTCTTCTCTTTTATCTTACTGAAATTTGGCAAAAATTACAATCGTCTTTCCCCGACTTTCCTTGACCGCAAAAGGTCCGAATGATATACTTGTCAAAAAATTGGGGGAGGTCTTTGCAATGGAAGAAAGACGGCAGACCATCGTGCATAAGACGGTACGCTCCGGCATCGGTTTTGGCAGCGCATTGGCTATGGTCATCAGCTACACCACCTGGCATTCGGTAGGCTGGGCCATCTTCCACGGATTACTGGGCTGGCTCTATGTGATCTATTTCGTGCTCTGCTACTGATTTGTACCGGCAAAATATGTCCAACCTGTAAATCCTTTGTATCCTTTTGAAGAAATTCCGCCCTTTCCCTCGTCTTAGTGATAGAATCATCATGGATGCCGGCCATGCCGGCAGAAGGAGGGAAACGAGATGCGCGGAACTGTTCTGTTTTGGCTGATGACTGCCGGCGGGCTTCTGCTGGCTATATACAGTCTGTATTTTGGGGTCATCGCGCT
>CALXBG010000002.1 GCA_944386485.1 uncultured Pygmaiobacter sp.
CCGCCGAGCTGATCAGCAAGGTGCTCTACCCCAACGACAACCACGTCGAGGGCAAGATCCTGCGGCTGCGCCAGCAGTACTTCCTCTCCTGCGCCTCGATCGCCGACATCGTGCAGCGGCATCTGGCCCAGTACGGCTCGATCGAGAACCTGCCCGAGAAGGTTGCGATCCAGATCAACGACACCCATCCCACCCTCGCGATCCCCGAGCTGATGCGGATCCTGCTGGACGAGTGCGGCTACAGCTGGGAGGCGGCGTTCGACATCGTGCGGCGCACCTTCGCCTACACCAACCACACCGTCATGAGCGAGGCGCTGGAGAAGTGGAGCGTCGACATCTTCCGCTCCACCCTGCCCCGGATCTACCAGATCGTCGTCGAGCTCGACCGGCGCGCCCGCAGCGAGCTGATGGACTACTTCGACGGGGACAAGGGCAAGGTCGACTATATGGCGATGATCGGGGACGGCCAGGTGCGGATGGCGAACATCTGCGCCTATGTCTGCCACTCGATCAACGGCGTGTCCAAGCTGCACAGCGAGATCATCAAGCAGAGCGTCTTCCACGATTACTATCTGTATAAGCCCGCCGCCTTCAAGAACGTCACCAACGGCATCGCCTGGCGGCGCTGGCTGCTGCAGTCGAACCCCGGCCTGACCGACCTGGTCGAGAGCGCGATCGGCAGCGGCTTCAAGAAGGACGCCGCCGAGCTGTCCAAACTCTTCGCCTACCAGAACGATGCCGCCTTCCTCGAGAAGCTGTCGGCGGTCAAGCACGAAAACAAGGAGATCTTCGCCGACTACGTCAAGCGGACGACCGGGGTGACCCTCAACACCGACTCGATCTTCGACGTGCAGGTCAAGCGGCTGCATGAGTACAAGCGCCAGCACCTCAACGCGCTGAACATCGCCGCCCAGTACCTCTACCTCAAGGCGAACCCGAACGCCGACTTCGTGCCCAAGACCTACATCTTCGGGGCGAAGGCCGCGCCGGGCTACTATATGGCAAAGCAGATCATCCGGCTCATCTGCGCGCTGGGCAAGGTCATCGACGCCGACGAGGCGGTGCGGGATAAGCTCAAGGTGCTCTATCTGCAGGACTACTCGGTCACGATGAGCGAGCGGCTGATGCCCGCCGCCGAGATCTCCGAGCAGATCAGCCTGGCCGGCACCGAGGCCAGCGGCACCGGCAACATGAAGTTCATGCTCAACGGCGCGCCGACGCTGGGCACCCTCGACGGGGCGAACATCGAGATCGCCGCCGCCGCGGGCAAGGAGAACTTCTTCCAGTTCGGCATGCTGACCCAGCAGGCGGGCGAGCTGCGGCGGTTCGGCTATCTGCCCAGCAGCTTCATCTCGGACGACGAGATCGCCGGCGAGGTGCTCGGCTTCCTCGAGCGGGGTCTGGACGGCAAGAACTTCTCCGAGATCGTCTCGAACCTCGAGACCCAGGACCCCTATATGGTCATGGCGGATTTCCGGGACTACCGCCGCGCCCAGCAGCTGGTCTCGAAGACCTATCAGGATCAGAAGACCTTCGCCAGAATGAGCCTTTGCAACATCGCCGGCAGCGGCATCTTCTCGGCCGACCGCGCGGTGAGCGAGTACGCCAGGGACATCTGGCAGGTGCGGCCGGTCCGGTAATCGGGCAAAACTGTTTTTTCACCGGCGGGAGACCTCTCCCGCCGGTATCTTGCAATAAAGGGGCGTCGCTATGCGCGAGACCATCTACAACTCACTCGATCCCAGTTTCAAAACGCCGTTCGGCGCGGTGCCGGAGGGGACGCAGGTCACCTTCCGCCTCTCGGTGCCGGACACGCTGGGCTGCACCACCCCCTACCTGTGCATCTGCCGCTGGGACGAACCGGTCCGGCTGCTGGCGATGCAGCCCGCCGGCAAGCAGGGAGGTCGGGATCTGTTCCGGCTGGAGTACACCGCCGGGCAGCCGGGGGCCTATTTCTACTTTTTCGACCTCTATGTCAACTACACCAAGATCTTCCGGGGCGAGCGGGGAGAGGGCTACCTCTCGAGCGCGCCGCAGGGGGACCGCTACCAGCTGACCGTCTACGAGCGGGATTTCGCCACCCCCGCGCCGCTGCGGGGCGGGGTACTGTACCAGATCTTCCCCGACCGGTTCTGTGAGGGAACCCCCCACACCGAGATGCCGTTTGCCGACCGGTATTACCGGAAGAACAAGGACGGCGAGCCCTATTTCTGGCCCAACGAGGTGGACGACGGGCTGCTCAACCTCGACTACTTCGGCGGGGACTTTGCCGGCATCGAGAGCAAGCTGCCGTATCTTGCCTCCCTCGGGGTGACCCTGATCTACCTCAACCCGATCTTCGAGGCCCATTCCAACCATCGCTACAACACCGCCGATTATATGAAGCCCGACCCGCTGCTGGGCACCGAGGCGGATTTTGTCCGCCTTTGCGCCAAGGCGAAGGCGCAGGGTATCCGGATCATCCTCGACGGGGTGTTCAGCCATACCGGCTCGGACAGCGTCTACTTCGACCGGGAGGCCCGCTACGGCTCGAACGGGGCCTACCACAACCCGAACAGCCCCTATCGCTGCTGGTACGACTTTTCCCCCCAGTACCGCGACGGGTACCGCAGCTGGTGGGGCTTTGACACCCTGCCCGAGGTCAACGAGCACGAGCCCAGCTTTCAGAAGTTCATCTGCGGCGAGGGCGGGGTCATCGACCATTGGATGACCCTTGGCGCCTCCGGCTTCCGGCTGGACGTCGCCGACGAGCTGCCGGACAGCTTCATCCAGCTCATCCGCGCCGCCGTCAAGCGGCACGGGGAGGATAAGCTGCTGATCGGCGAGGTCTGGGAGGACGCGACCAACAAGGTCAGCTACGGCGTCCACCGCGCCTATCTGCTCGGCGGCGGGCTGGACACGGTGATGAACTATCCCTTCAGGGACGCGATCATCCGGTTTCTGCGCGCGGGCAACGCCGCCGCCCTCGCCGAGGTGCTGATGAGCATTGTAGAGCATTACCCCAAGCCGGCGATGGACGTCGCGATGAATATGCTCTCGACCCACGACACCGTGCGGGCGATCACCGCCATCGCCGGGGAGGACTGCGAGGGCCACGACCGGTACTGGCAGAGCGGCCGGGTGCTCGACGAGCCCCACTTCTTCTTCGGCAAACGGCTGATGCGGCTGGGCTTCTGCCTGATCTTCACCCTGCCCGGCCTGCCCTGTATCTACTACGGGGACGAGATCGCGATGCAGGGCTACAAGGACCCCTTCAACCGGGCCTATTTCGACTGGAACTGCACCGACGAGACGCTGCGCCGCTGCGTGCGGGAGCTGGCCGCCCGCCGCCGGGCCAATCCCGCCTTCGCCGACGGCGACCTGCGGATCCTGCGCGCCGAGGGCGGGCTGCTGGTCTTCGAGCGCCGCTCGGGCAGCCACAGCGCGACGGTGGCGGTCAACCGCTCCCAGGCCCCCGTCACCCTCACCCTCGCCGGCGCCCAGCACACCCTGCCCGAGTACAGCTACCTGCTGCTCGACGCGCCGGCCGGCCTGTGAGCGGCCGCGAGGTGATGCCGATGAACCGTCTGCGGGATCTGCGGGAGGACGCCGATTTGACCCAGAAAGAAGTTGCCGCTTGGGCACGGTGACGTAAGAAAACGCAACTTCCCTTCGGGAAGTGCAACTTTCCAAAGGGAAGTTTAGTTCTGCCGTAGAATTTTGGCGTATAAAGCACTTAGAGCGGCCCCCTCAGACTTTTCGTCCGAGGGGGCTTTTTCCTTTTCTGTCCATCGGTCAGACGCCATCCTCTTTGTCCTCTCCCTTCGCGAGCAAAACCAGGTTTTCCTGCGGCGCATTCAAGATCATCTCTTCACAGGTTTTCTGTGCTTCAATCAGGAGCCGAATCTCCCGTTCCGTCGCTCGCATCAGGGAAAAATAACATTCTTTATAATCCGCCACGGTATCACCTCCTTTTGCCCATTTTAACCTGTTTCAGGTTCAAATTCAATAACCCGTTTCAGGTTGTGCCATACTCGGTTTGAGGTGATGACCATGAACCGTCTGCGGGATCTGCGGGAGGACGCCGATTTGACCCAGAAAGAAGTTGCCGCCTTTCTCGGGATGTCCCAGACCGGCTATTCCAAGTATGAGACCGGGGAGAACGACATCCCCACCCGGGTGCTGATCCGGCTCGCCGGGTTCTACCACACCACCACCGATTATCTGCTGGGCATCAGCGACCGGCGCGCGCGGTCGGACTGAACCCATCCGAACCACCGGCCTTGCGCCCGAAACGGCGGCAGGCCGGTTTTTTGCGCGCCAAAAATTGACAACCCGCCTAAAAAACAAGGTTGTTGGTTGCCGGACCCGACCGGACTCTCCCGGCTGGGCGCGGGGGAGTAGCTTTGAAAAAAACGCCCAAAAAGGCGAAAAACCTCCCAAAACGGCCGCTTTTTCCCTTTGCTCCGCGGGCGGGTTTCTGGTAAACTACACTCAAGAGATCCACCGGGGATCTCCCCACCGCAGGGTGGGATCACACCGACGGCCGCGGCCGCGGGGAAAGGAGAAAGGATTTATGCAGGAGTATTTGTCCTGGATCTGGCTGGGGGTGATCGTCTTCTTCGGGCTCGTTGAGGCGTTCACCGTCCAGCTGGTCTCGATCTGGTTCTGCGCGGGCGGCGTCGCGGCGCTGCTGGTCTCCTTTGCGACCCCGAGCGCTGCGGTTCAGCTGGTGGTCTTTGTGCTGGTCAGCGCGCTGGCGCTGCTCCTCAGCCGGCCCCTCGCGCGGCGGATGCGGCCCCGCCGGCCGGCGACCAACGCCGACATGGTGCTGGGGCAGGAGGGGGTCGTGCTGCGGGCGATCGCCCCGGGTGAGGTCGGCCGGGTCAAGGTAGACGGCCAGGACTGGGCCGCCCGCTGCGCGGTTGCGCTCGAGGTGGGCGCGCGCTGCAAGGTCGAACAGATCAACGGGGTGACCCTCACCGTCACCCCCTGTGGGGTAACTGAAATGGAGGAAACAGTATGCTGATCGTTCTCTCGGTACTCATCATTCTTCTGGTCATTCTGGTCATCTCGAACATCCGGATCGTCCCGCAGGCCTACGCCTTCGTCGTCGAGCGGTTCGGCGTTTACAGCGGCACCTGGGAGGCAGGGCTGCACGTCAAGACCCCCTTCATCGAGCGGGTTGTCAAGAAGGTCAGCCTGAAGGAGCAGGTGGTCGACTTCAAGCCCCAGCCGGTCATCACCCGCGACAACGTCACGATGCAGATCGACACCGTCGTCTTCTTCCAGGTCACCGACTCCAAGCTCTACACCTACGGCGTCGAGCGGCCGCTGTCGGCGATCGAGAACCTGTGCGCTACCACGCTGCGCAACATCATCGGCGAGATGGAGCTCGACCACACCCTGACCAGCCGGGACACCATCAACACCAAGATCACCACCATCCTCGACGAGGCCACCGACAAGTGGGGCATCAAGGTCAACCGGGTCGAGGTCAAGAACATCATCCCGCCCGCCGAGATCCAGGACGCGATGGAAAAGCAGATGAAGGCCGAGCGGCAGCGCCGCGAGAGCATCCTGCGGGCCGAGGGCGAGAAGCGCAGCGCGATTCTGGTCGCCGAGGGCGAGAAGGAGAGCGCGATCCTGCGGGCCGACGCGGTGCGCGAGCAGCGCATCCGGGAGGCGGAAGGCGAGGCCCAGGCGCTGATGACCGTTCAGAAAGCGCTGGCCGACTCTCTCAAGCTGCTCAATGAGGCGGATCCCAGCCAGAAGGTGCTGACCCTCAAGAGCCTCGAGGCGCTCGAGAAGGTCGCAAACGGCAAGGCCACCAAGCTGATCATCCCCAGCGA
>CALXBG010000003.1 GCA_944386485.1 uncultured Pygmaiobacter sp.
CCACCGTCAGCACCGGATTGGTCCATGTGATGGGTGAGATCACCACCTCCTGCTATGTGGACATCCCCAAGATCGTGCGGGACACCGTGCGGGAGATCGGATACACCCGCGCGAAGTTCGGCTTTGACGCCGACACCTGCGCGGTCATCACCAACATCGACGAGCAGAGCGAGGACATCGCGCTGGGCACCAACGACGAGGTCGGCGGCGCCGGCGACCAGGGCATGATGTTTGGGTTTGCCTGTGACGAGACCCCCGAGCTGATGCCGCTGCCGATCTCGCTGGCCCACAAGCTGGCAAAGCGGCTCAGCCAGGTACGCCGTGACGGCACGCTGGACTATCTGCGCCCGGACGGTAAGACCCAGGTCACCGTCGAGTACGAGGACGACAAGCCGGTGCGGGTGGATACCATTGTCGTCTCGGCCCAGCATGCGCCCGAGGTCAGCGTCGAGCAGCTGCGGGCGGACATCGTCGAGCAGGTCATCCGCCCGATCGTGCCCGCCAACCTGCTGGACGGCGACACCAAGTACCTCATCAACCCCACCGGCCGGTTTGTCATCGGCGGCCCGCAGGGCGACTCCGGCCTGACCGGCCGCAAGATCATTGTCGATACCTACGGCGGCTATGGACGGCACGGCGGCGGCGCTTTCTCGGGCAAGGATCCCACCAAGGTGGACCGCAGCGGCGCCTATGCCGCTCGCTGGGTGGCCAAGAACATTGTTGCCGCCGGCCTTGCCAGCCGCTGCGAGGTCGAGCTGGCTTATGCGATCGGCGTGGCCCAGCCGGTCAGCGTGCTGGTCGACACCTTCGGCACCGGTACCGTCGAGGACGACCGGATCGCCGATGCGGTCAAAAAGGTCTTTGATCTCTCGCCCGCCGGCATCATCCGGGCGCTGGATCTGCGCCGTCCCCAGTATCAGGCGCTGGCGGCCTTCGGCCATATGGGCCGCGAAGATCTGGGCATCGCGTGGGAGCGCACCGACAAGGTCGAGGCGCTGAAAGCTGCGCTGTAATCTTTTTTGCCGTCTGAAAAGGCGGCAATTTTTTTGCACACGGGCCGGATTGCATTTACAGAGCGGAGCGTTTATAATTTGAACAAGCAAAAAAGGAAGCGAGGTTGGAACATGATGGAATATGTGACCAAGGGACTGCAGCCGGAAGATGCGCTGCGCTATTTTGAGGAGATCTCGGCGATCCCCCGCGGCTCGGGCAACGAGGCCGCGGTTGCCGAATATATCTGCAACTTTGCCAAACAGCTGGGGCTCGAAGCGGTTCGGGACGAGGCCAATAACGTCATCGTCAAGAAGCCCGCTTCCCCCGGGTGCGAGGGCGCCGCGCCGGTACTGCTGCAGGGACATATGGACATGGTTTGTGTCAAGCTGCCCGGCTGCGATCATGATTTTGAGAAGGATCCGCTCAAGCTGAAGGTGGAGGACGGCTGGCTCAAGGCCGAAGGCACCACCCTCGGCGCGGACAACGGCTCGGCCTGTGCCCAGATGATGGCGCTGATGGCCCGCGACGACTACCGCCACCCGCCGATCGAGTTTGTCTTCACCAGCATGGAGGAGATCGGTCTGCTCGGTGCAAAGGCGTTGGACCCCGCGCTGATCAGCGCCCGCCGGATGCTGAACATGGATTCCGGCGCAAGTGAGGAATACCAGACGGTGGTTTCCTGCGCCGGCGGCCTGGTGTATGATTTCAAGAAAAAGCCCACCTTTGTGCCCGCGGCGGGCGAAGCGGTTGAGCTGCGAATCAGCGGGCTGCAGGGCGGTCACTCCGCAATTATGATCGGCGAGGGCCGGGGCAACGGCCTCAAGCTGATGGCCCGGGTACTGCATGCAATCGCGTCCGAGCTGGATCTGCAGATCGCGCATTTTGAAGGCGGCATGAAGATGAACGCCATCGTTAGTGATGCACTCGCCCTCATCACCGTCCCGTCGGGCGGCAGCGCGCGGGCGATCGAGATTGCACAGGCGCTGGCCGGCGAGATCCGGGAGGAACTGCGGGTCAGCGATCCCGGCTTTGCCTTCTCGGCAAAGGCTGCCGCGCTGCCGGATAAGGCGCTGTGTGCCGCCGATTCCGCGGCGCTGGCAAACTTCCTCTTCCTGCTGCCCGACGGCATGCGGTTTATGAGCCAGGAGATTCCCGGTCTGGTGCAGTGCTCGAGCAACATTGGTATCCTGAAGATGAGCGACGAGGAGATCTACCTGTGCGACTGCATCCGCACCGCCGAGCCCAGCCAGGGGCGGCAGCTGGGAAAGGAATTTGAGCTGCTGGCGGCCACCTTCGGTTTTGACGCCGAGCAGACCGGCGGCTTTACCGGCTGGAAATATGACCCGAATTCCAAACTGCGGGCGACCGGCATGGCGCTGTTTGAGAAGATGTTCGGCCGCGAGATGGAGATTCAGGCCACCCACGGCGGCCTTGAGTGCGGCGAGTTCATCGGCAAGTTCCCCGAGATGGACATCATGACCGTTGCACCGACCTGTGTCGGCGCGCACACCACCGAGGAAGCAATGAATCTCGCATCCTTCGACAAGGTGATGCAGTATCTGGTCGCGCTGCTCGGTGCGCTCTGCGACGAGTAAATAAAAGGACCGGCTTGTTGTCGGGACGGGATAAAAACGAGGAGGTCTGTGGTGGAACAGGAATTTTTGGGGGGTTACGCCAAGGGCTGGTGGGACAGCGCCAAGAAAAATCGCGCGTTGGTGCGAAAGTATAATACGCTGGATCCCGAAAAGCTCTGGGATAAGTATCTGGTACTCCGCGAGCTGTTGGCGCAGGCGGATGAACAGACGCTGATCGAACCCCCGTTTTACTGCGACAACGGCTGGAATATCCGGGTTGGAAAAAACTTTTACGCCAACTACAACCTGGTGATTCTCGATGCGGACAAGGTCACCTTCGGCGACCGGGTGGTGATTGGGCCGAACGTAACCTTCTGCGCCGCATCCCATCCGATTCACCCCGAAAGCCGGTTTCATGACGGGCATTTTCCGGTGACGACTGCGCCGATCACGGTGGGGGACGACGTCTGGATCGGGGCGAACGTCACCGTGATGATGGGGGTTACCATCGGCAGCGGCTCGGTGATCGGCGCGGGCAGCGTCGTGACCCGGGATGTGCCGCCCGGCGTGGTTGCGGTGGGCGCGCCCTGCCGGGTGCTTCGCTCGGTTGCCGATGACGATCGGGTTGTGTGGGAGCAGGACCGCAAGAGCCCGAGCGCACGGGAGTAATATGAAAAAGGACAGAGGAGTTCGTTTGAACTCCTCTGTCCTTTTTTGTGGGCGCATCAGGGCAGCTTGATCTGGAACCAGCGCACCGAGAGCAGAAAAGAGAGCAGATACATTGCCACGCTGACAAAGGGAAGCGCGATCAACAGCGCGATCAGCAGCGACGGGTCGGGAGCCGGCAGCCCGAGGCGGGAGAGGAGTAAAACCAGCAGCACCGGCAAAAGGAAGATCAGTACCATCAGCAGACGGGCCTTTTCGGTGCCGTACCGGAAAAGAGCGGGCAGCAGAACCGACATCAGAATCAGCGCCACGCAGCTGCTGGCACCGGATGCACAGAGGGCTTCCAGAAAAGAAGTGGAAAAGAAGATGGTGCCCACGGCGCTCAGCAGCAGCGCGTAGATCATGCCGCCGACAACCGAGATCAGCCCCAACAAGTATTTGCCGCCGACCAACATTTTTCGGGAGATGGGCATGGTCAGCGCACAGCGGTACCAGCCGCATTGCTCATCGTAGGCCATGCTGTTGAGCACAAGCATCAGACTGAGCATCTCGGCATACCCAGATACGAAGTAGAAGTTGCCGTTCGAGATGCCGAAGATCAGCCCAAAAGCCAGGCAGATTGCCAGCAGCTGGACAATATACCGGCGCAGATTCCGCAGATCCTTATAGAGCAGCGCGCTCATTTTTCTTCCCCCTTTACATAGAACAGCATGATCTCGTCAATCCCTGCCCGATCAAGCACCACGCCGGGGTGGCGGAGGGCGAACTGCTGCCGGTTATCCACCAGCAGTTCCTCGCCGCCGCCGGGCAGTCTGCGCCGGCGCAGGTATTCCTCCGGCGCAATGTCGGCAAACTGCGCGCTGGTACAGCGGGCGACGGCATGGTCGTAGATCAGCTCATCCTTTGAGCCGGAAAGAATCAGACGTCCCTCGTGCAGAAATAGAATCTCGTCGGCGATCTTCTCCAGATCGGTGGTGATATGGGTGGAAAACAGGATGCTGTTGCGCTCGTCCTGGATGAACTCGGAGAAGAGATCGAGAATCTCCTCCCGCACAATCGGATCCAGCCCGCCGGTCGGCTCGTCGAGAATCAGCAGTTCGGGGCGGTGGGCCAGCGCCGCCGCGATCGAGAGCTTGGTCTTCATTCCCCGGGAAAAGTTCCGCAGTTCTTTGTCCCCGGGCAGGTTAAACCGGCGGCAGTAGCCGGCAAAGGCATCCGCATCCCACAAGCCGCGGTAGAGCCGCCGCAGCATCCGGTCGACCGACCGGCAGGTCAGGTGGGGCGGAAAGCCGCAGTCTTCAAAGACTACCCCGATCCGCCGGCGCAGCGCCGGGTTGCGGGGGTCATAGGGCGCTCCCAGCAGTTCAATTTTGCCCTCATCGGCGCTGACCAGCCCTAAAATGGCGTGCAGCGTGGTGGTCTTGCCCGCGCCGTTCTCTCCGATCAGACCCACGATGCAGCCGCGCGGGATCGAAAAGGTCAGGTCCCGCAGCGCAAAACCCGGATAAGACTTTGAGAGATGCTCGACCTTAATGGCGTTTTCCATATCCATTTCATTCTCCTTCATAGAGCAATGCAAGCGTATCGGTCAGCTCCTGCAATGAGACACCGCCGGCAAGCGCGAGATCGGTTGCCTGCTGCAGCGCCGCCTCAATCCGGCGCAGCGTCTCCTCCCGCAGCAGCGCGGGATCCTTGGCTGCGACAAAGCAGCCTTTTCCCGGCACATTGGTGAGAAAGCCTTCCCGCTCGAGATCCTCGTAGGCCCGCTTGGTCGTGATGACGCTGATCCGAAGATCCCGCGCCAGCTGACGCATACTGGGCAGCGCCTGCCCCTCGGCCAGCGCACCGCTCAAAATCAGATTTTTGATCTGGGCGGTGATCTGTTCATAGATCGGTTTGCCGCTCGAATTGCTAATGATAATCTCCAAATCGAACCCTCATTTCCGGAAACATACTGTATATATACTGTATGCACAGTATAACGCCATGTCGGCAGGATGTCAAGAGTAAAAAAAGAAAAAATCCGCCCTGTGCGGCAGGGCGGAGGATGTTGGATGGGACAAAAAGGTCAGCGCACGGCGGTTTCATTCTGCTTTTCCTTTTCTCGTGCAGCGCGGGAAAAGGCACAGCCGCAAAAGTCCTGACGGTAGAGCCCATATTCGTGGGAGAGGATGATGCTGCGCTTATAACCCTCTCTCTTTTTGAAATCAGAGGGCAGAAAACGGACGCCATACGCCTCGCCCAGCGCGGTGCCAATCTCGTTGAGGGCGGCGGCGTTTTTCAGCGGGCTGATGGTCAGGGTGGTGGTGAACCAGTCAAAGCCGCCCTCCTTTGCCCGTTGGGCGGCCTGTTCCAGCCGCAGCCGAAAGCAGACGCGGCAGCGCTCACCCCCTTCGGGACAATCCTCCAAACCGCGCACAGCCTCGAAAAAGCGCTCGGGTTCATAGGCCCCCTCTTCAAAAGTGACCGGGCCGGACAGCGGCATCTCGCCGATCAGACGGCGCAGCTCGTCGGCGCGGTGGCGGTACTCCGCGGCGGGGGAGATGTTGGGATTGTAAAAGTCGGCAGTAATGTCAAAGTAACGGCTCAGGTATTCCAGCACATAGCTGCTGCAGGGCGCGCAGCAGCAATGCAACAGCAGCCGGGGCCGCGCGGCATCGGGGCTGATCCCGGCGAGAATCTTTTCCAGTTCTTTTTGATAGTTGGGCATGACAGCCTCCCGAAACATGTTTTCTTCTATTTAAGTATAAGAAAGGCGGAAAAAAAGTCAAATACCGGCTCGGTTTTCACCGATTCGGGCGAAGCTGCATAGGATGGGCCAGCTGAAAAAAGGGGAGGGCGAAGGGATGAACAGCATGCTTGTGATCTTTCTCACCGGCATGGCGGTGCTGGGAGCGTACTACCTCGCGGAACTGCTCTCGGAGGGATTTGAGAAGCCGAAACAGGACGAGGCGATCCTTGTGCTGCCCGGGCCGGTCTCCCCGGCGCAGATTCTGGAGATCACCCTCTCGGTTCGCCTGTTGCTGCCGCGCTGTCAGATTGTTGCCGGCACAGGGGAGCAATCGCCCGACCTGTTGCTTCCTACCACCGGACTGCACGGGGTGCGGGTCGTCGGGCAGGAGCAGTTACGGGAGGAACTGTTGCGGGAACTGGATTTACAAAGCGGCGCAAAGGTTTTATAATGAACAATCAGAAGGGCCGGCCATGTGGCCGGCCTAAAACGAGAGGAGGTGCTGTGCGGTGGAGCGGATTTCAGGCTCGGTGGAGCACATCACCTTTTCGAATCAGGAAAATGGGTTTGCGGTGGTGGAACTCTCGACCGACGGGGAGCTGTTGACCGCTGTCGGTACAATGCCGGGGGTCGCCGAGGGGGAGGAGGTCGAGCTGGAGGGGGAGTTTGTCACCCACCCCAGCTTTGGTCCCCAGTTCCAGGTCAGCGGCTTTTCCTGCCGGATGCCGCAGGATACAGCGGCAGTATTGCGGTATCTTGCGAGCGGGGCGCTGCCCGGTATCGGGCCGGTACTCGCGCGGCGGATCGTGGATGAGTTTGGCGCCGACACCCTTTCAATTCTGGAAAACGAGCCCCGGCTGCTCACGCGGGTGCGTGGCATGACCGAGGCAAAGGCGCGGGCGGCGGCGGAGGAGTTTCGCCGGATCTTTGGACTGCGGGAGGCGATCGCCGCGCTGGCGCAGCTGGGCATTCCGGCGGCGGGGGCGATTGCGCTTTACCGCGCGCTCGGCCCGGCAACGCTGGATGTCATTCACGACAATCCCTATCTGCTCTGCGGCGCGCCGGCCAATCTGCCCTTTGAACGGGTGGATGAGATCGCTGCCCGGTTGAACTTCGAGCAGGATGCGGGGATCCGGCTCAAGGCCGGGATAGAGCACATTCTGCGGCACAACAGCGGCAACGGACACAGCTGTCTGCCCGCCTTTAAGCTGCTGCCCACCGCTCAGCGGTTTCTCGAGGTGGATGAGGCGTTGCTGCAGCAGACGCTGCAGGACGGACTGGATGCGGGAGATTTTGCCCAGCTTCGGTACGACGGGGTTGACTATATTTATCTGCCTGAACTGTTTCGGGCCGAGATGCTGGTCGCCGCCCATCTGAAAGGGCTGCTCGCGCTGCCGCTGGAACAGTCGGAAAACCCTGAAAAAGAGGTGGACGAGCTGGAGCTGGGCGGCGGCATCCGGTATGCCCCGGCACAGCGGGAGGCGATCTGCACCGCGCTGACCAGCAACTGCATGGTGCTCACCGGTGGGCCGGGCACCGGAAAGACGACCACCGTCAACGCGATTATCACCCTGTTTGAGCGCCGGGCCGACCGGGTTGCGCTCGCCGCGCCGACCGGCCGGGCGGCAAAGCGGATGAGCGAACTGTGTGGGCGGGAGGCAAAGACGATCCACCGGCTGCTCGAGGTGGACTACGGCACCGCCGAGCAGATTCGATTTATTCACAACGAAAAGAACCCGCTCAAATGTGACGTTGTCATCATCGATGAGATGAGTATGGTGGATCTGCCGCTTTTTGAGAGTCTGCTGCGGGCGCTGCGGCCGCAATGCCGGATCATTCTGGTCGGGGATGCCGATCAGCTGCCCAGCGTCGGCCCGGGCAATCTGCTGCGGGATATCTCGGACAGCGGGGTGGTGCCGGTGGTTCGTCTGACCGAGATCTTCCGGCAGTCCGCCCGGAGCCAGATTGTCCGCACCGCCCACCGAATCGTCTCGGGAGAGGAACCGGAGCCCAACCAGCGAGATGGGGATTGCTTTTTCCTCCCCGCGGACGGACAGGCCTGCCAGGATCTGATCTGTGACCTTGTCGCCGCACGGCTGCCTAAAAGCTATGGCTTTGACCCGGTCGAGGACATTCAGGTGCTCTGCCCGAGCAAGCTGGGGCCGGCCGGTACGCTGGCCCTCAACGCCCGGCTTCAGGCGCTGCTCAACCCACCCGCGCCGGGAAAAAAGCAGCTCACCTATTTCGGAGTTACCTACCGGGTGGGAGATAAGGTAATGCAGGTGCGGAATAACTACGATCTGCTCTATGAGAGGGAGGACGGCGAGAGCGGGGTCGGCGCCTTCAACGGAGATCTGGGAATCATTGAGGCGGTAGACCCCCGCGCCGGCAGTCTCAAGGTCCGCTCAGACGACCGGCTGTACACCTACACCGGCGAGACGCTGCGGGAGCTGGAGATCGCCTATGCCGTGACGGTTCACAAGAGCCAGGGCAGCGAGTTTCGGGCGGTAGTGCTGCCGGTGGCGGAGGACACCCCCCGCCGGCTCTGCTACCGCAACCTGATCTATACCGGGGTGACCCGCGCCCGGCAGCTGCTGATCCTCGCCGGCAGCCGCAGAACATTGCGGGAGATGATCGAGAATGACCGCAAGACGCTGCGCTATTCCTGCCTGACAAGGCTGCTGCAGGATGAGGCGATCTGCTGAGGAGGAAACGGATGGGGAGCTTTGGGGCGCTGGTGAAGAATATCCTGTTTCCAAAGCGTTGTATCTACTGCGGGCGGGTACAGGGGTTCGCTCCGGTCTGCGTCTGTGCCGATTCGCTCGAGCGCTGCCGCTTGATCGGCCATGCGGTTCGCGCGGACGCCGACGGCAGGCCGCTGCGGTTTCTCAAGGGGATTGTCGGCTGTTACTGGTACCGTGACCCGATCCGCAGAGGGATTCACCGGATGAAGTTCGCAGGCGCGAAGAACTCGGCAACTCTCTTTGGACAGGAGATGGCGCAGACGGTTCGGCGGGCGCTGCCGGGGGTACGGTTTGACGCGGTGGTTCCGGTGCCGTCGACCCGGCGGGAGCTGCGGGAGCGCGGATACGACGTTCCGCTGCTGATGGCCCGCGAGATCGCGAGCGCGCTTGAAATTCCGCTGTGGGATGATATACTGATAAAGAGCGGCGAGACCCGTCGTCAGCACACCCTCTCGAAGGAGGAACGCAGGGAGAACCTGAAAAACGTCTTTGCGGTACAGGATGCACAGCGGCTGCGGCGCAAGCGGATTCTGCTCTGTGACGATGTGTCCACCACCGGAACGACGCTGGAAGAGTGCGCGCGGCCGCTCAAACGGGCCGGTGCGGCGGAGGTTTGGGGCGTTGTCCTCGCCTGTACGCCGCGGGGATAACCGCTGAGACAGGACAGAAGGAGTGAAGTGCCGGATGGCGCAAAACGATATTGGGATTGATCTGGGGACGACCTCGGTCATTATCTATGTGGAAGGCAAGGGGGTCGTGCTCAACGAGCCGACCATTGTTGCAGTTGACACCGACACCAACCGGGTTCTCGCGGTGGGGGACGACGCGTATAAAATGGTGGGGCGGACACCCGCCCATATCATGGCGGTGCGCCCCCTCAAGGATGGAGTGATCTCGGATCACCTGCTCACCCGGGAGATCGTGCGCCGTTTTTTGGTCAAGGCCTATCACTCTGTAATGGTCAAGCCGCGGGTCGCGGTCTGTGTGCCGGCGGCGATCTCGGGCATTGAGAGCGACGCTGCGGTCGAGGCGGTAGTGGCCGCCGGCGCGCGGCAGGTCTTTTTGATCGACGAGCCGATCGCCGCGGCGCTCGGCGCGGGACTGGACATCACCCGACCGCAGGGACACCTCGTTGTCGACATCGGCGGCGGCACCAGCGACATCGCGGTGATCTCGATGGGGGGCAAGGTCTGCTCCGATTCGGTCAAGATCGCCGGCAACGCGATGGACATCGCGATTGTGCGGCAGATTCGGGATCGGTTTCAGCTGGCCATTGGGGAGAAGAGCGCTGAGCGGCTCAAACGGGAGATTGGCTGCTGTACCCCGAAGGAGGGCTTTTCTGCCACCGCTGAAATCAAGGGTCGATGCCTGAAAACCGGATTGCCCCGGCGGCAGACGGTGACCACCGAGGATCTCTATGAGCCGATCGAGGAGTGCGTTTCCCAGCTTGCGGCGGCGATTCACGGGGTGCTCGAGCGCACGCCGCCCGAACTTGCGGGCGACATTTACACCGAGGGGCTGCTGCTCACCGGCGGCGGCGCGCTGCTGCGGGGACTTGAGCGGTACCTGACCGACCGGCTCAAGGTGCGCGCGTGTACGGCCGAGGATCCGATCAACTGCGTCGCGCTGGGTACCGGCAAGAGCCTGTCGATGATCGAGCATATGGAGTCCGGATTCCGGGATGCCACCCCTGGGATCGGGAAAAGATGATCAAACGGCCCATCATTTGATGGACTGTTTTATTTTTGACCGGTGCACCAAAAAAATATTGCCAAAAAATTAACAAATTGGGCAAATGCCTGTTGAAACCGTCGCCGGAATCTTTTATAATACAGTAGATATCGTTTTAAGTTAAGGAGGGATCTCAGAAATGGAGCCGAGTATCGTTACCGTTATCGTTACAGGTCTGGTTCTGGTCTTTGCGATTCTAATTCTTCTTTTCGCGATCATCGCCGTTCAGGGTGTGATCTTTGTCGGGATCGACAAGAAGAAGAGCGCCAAGAGCCAGCCCGCTCAGGCCGCCAAGCCCGCCCCTGCGGCAAAGCCTGCGCCTGCAGTCGCCGCGCCCGCGCCGGTTGTACAGGCGGGTATCCCGGGTGAGGTCGTCGCCGCCATCAGCGCTGCGGTCACCGCCGCGTCGGATGGCCCGGTCGCCCTTCGCAGCATTGCAAAGGCGCCCGCTCGCCGCAATGGCTGGGGCCTGGCTGCGGTGTATTCCTACACCGAGCCGTTTTAATCTAAGTTAAGGGGGAGGCTTTCTTACTATGCAGGGATTTTTGGACGCCGTCGTCGGCATCGCGCAGGAATCCGGCTTCGCCGGCCTGATTGCCGACTGGCGCTATCTGGTGATGATTATCATCGCCTGTGTACTGCTCTATCTCGCGATTGTCAAGCAGTTTGAGCCGCTGCTCCTTCTGCCGATCGCCTTCGGTATGTTGCTGGCCAACCTGCCGGGTTCCGGCATCATTCACATGGAGTACTTCTTGACCGAGTCCGGCCATCCGGATTTCCTCAACGTACTCAACAACGGTGGACTTGCGGACATGCTCTATCTTGGCGTCAAGCTGGGCATTTATCCGCCCCTGATCTTCCTCGGAATCGGCAGCATGACCGACTTTGGACCGCTGATCTCCAACCCCAAGAGCCTGCTGCTGGGCGCTGCTGCCCAGCTGGGTATCTTCATGACCTACTTCGGCGCGAAGATGCTGGGCTTCACCGGTGCTGAGGCCGCCTCGATCGGCATCATCGGCGGTGCCGACGGCCCGACCGCTATCTATGTTACCTCCAAGCTGGCCCCGCACCTGCTGGGTGCAATCGCCGTTGCGGCGTACAGCTATATGGCCCTCGTTCCGGTCATCCAGCCGCCCATCATGCGGGCTCTGACCACCAAGAAGGAGCGCCAGGTCAAGATGGTGCAGCTGCGCCCGGTTTCCAAGACCGAGAAGGTCATCTTCCCGATCATGTGCACCATCGTCATCTCGCTGCTGCTGCCCAGCGCTGCACCGCTGGTCGGTATGCTGATGCTGGGTAACCTGATGAAGGAGTCCGGCGTCGTCGAGCGAATCTGCAAGACCGCAGGCAATGAGCTGATGAATATCATCACCATCTTCCTCGGCTTCTCGGTTGGCTGCACCACCAGCGCTAACACCTTCCTGAACCTGCAGACCCTGTATATCCTGGGTCTGGGCGTTGTCGCCTTCGGTTTCGGCACCGCGGGCGGTGTCCTGCTGGGCAAGCTCATGTGCTGGGCCACCCACGGCAAGGTCAACCCCCTGATCGGTTCCGCCGGCGTTTCCGCCGTCCCGATGGCAGCCCGTGTTTCCCAGAAGGAGGGCCAGAAAGAGGATCCCTCCAACTTCCTGCTGATGCACGCGATGGGCCCGAATGTGGCTGGCGTTATCGGCAGCGCGGTTGCAGCTGGCATCCTGATCAACATGCTCAGCTGAGCAGAATTCATCTGACAGAAAATTCCTGGGTTCTTGTGACCCGGGAATTTTTTTGAGGTAGAAACAACCGCCCCGGGGCTTTTGCTCGGGGCGGTTTTGTGCTATAATAAATTCGATTTTGCAAATGAAAAAGGTTGGATGGTATTTCTCCATGAGCGATAAATTAGAACGTGAATTTTTAACCCTGCGCCGACAGGTGATCGAGGCCAGTTTCGGCCGGCTCAATCCGGTTCAGCGGGATGCTGTTTTTACCGTCAACGGCCCGCTGCTGATCCTCGCGGGCGCGGGCAGCGGCAAGACCACCGTGCTGGTCAACCGGATTGCCAATCTGGTACGATACGGCACCGCGCATGACAGCGACAAGATTTTCGGTACCGTCACCCAGGAGGATGTCGATGCCCTGCATGCGTTGCTGGAACAGGGCGGGAAACTGACCGCCCGGCTGGCCGGATTGCTCGCAGTGGATACGGTCCGCCCCTGGCAGATCCTCGCCATCACCTTCACCAACAAGGCGGCGGGAGAGCTGAAAAACCGGCTGGGCGATATGCTGGGGGCTGACGCGCAGGAGATCGTGGCCAGTACCTTCCACTCTGCCTGCGTGCGGATCCTGCGGCGGGAAGCAGAACAACTGGGCTATCCCAGCGCCTTCACCATCTACGACAGCGATGATTCCCAGCGGGCCATGAAGGAGCTGTACAAGCAGCAGAATATTGATGATAAATTTCTGCCTCCTCGCTCGGCGCTGTCGGCGATCGGCAGGCTTAAGGACCGGATGATCAGCCCGCAGCAGGCGGAAAAAGAGGCAAGCGACATTCGCGCCAAGCTGGTCGCGCAGGTTTATGCCGGCTACGCAAAACGGCTGCGCGGTGCCGGCGCGATGGATTTTGACGATCTGATTTACCAGACGGTGCGGCTGTTCCAAGAGCACCCCGATGTGCTCGAGCGGTACCGCAATCGCTGGCGTTATATTCTGGTCGATGAGTATCAGGATACCAGCGTCGCCCAGTTCCTGCTGGTCAGCCTGTTGGCCGGCGGCAACAATAACATCTGCGTGGTGGGAGATGATGACCAGAGCATCTATCGGTTCCGCGGGGCAACGATTGAAAACATCCTCAGCTTTGAGCAGCATTTTCCCGGCGCAAAGGTAATTCGGCTCGAACAGAACTACCGCTCAACCACCAGCATCCTCGATGCGGCCAACCGGGTTATTCAGAACAATGTCGGGCGCAAGGGCAAGACCCTTTGGACTGATAACGGCCAGGGGGAAAAGGTTCAGTATTATCTGGCGGACAACGAACAGGACGAGGCGGCCCACATTGCCTCGATCGTCGGCAAAAACCTCAAGAAGGGCGCCCGGCTGCGGGATCACGCGATCCTCTACCGGATGAACGCCCAGTCCGGCCCGATCGAGACCTACTTTGCCCGCGCCGGCATCCCCTATAAGATTGTCGGCGGCCACCGATTCTTCGATCGCAAGGAGGTCAAGGACATTCTGTCCTATCTCTCGGTGATCGCCAACCCACAGGACGATCTGCGGCTGCGGCGAATCATCAACGAGCCGGCCCGCAAGATCGGCGCAGCGACCCTCGATACGGCGGCGAACATTGCCGCAGGTCTCGGCTGCAGCCTGCTTGAGGTCATTGGCGAGGCAGAGAACTATCCCGCGCTGAGCCGCTCGCTCACCCCGCTGAAGAACTTCTATGAGATTTATCAGGAACTGTGCGCCGCGGCTGAAGAGCAGACGCTGGACGAACTGGTCGCCACCGTCATTGATTGCAGCGGTTACCGCAGGATGCTCGAGGCGCAGGGAGAAGAGGGGCAGACCCGGCTGGAAAATCTGGGTGAGCTGGTCTCTGCCGTCAAGACCTATGTGGAGGAGGCGGGGGAGGAGGCCACGCTGGAGGGATACCTCGAGCAGGTGGCCCTGATCTCGGATATCGACGGCTATGACGAAGAGGCCGACACCGTCGTCATGATGACGATGCATGCGGCCAAGGGCCTTGAATTTGACTATGTTTTCCTCATCGGTATGGAAGAGGGCGTCTTCCCCGGCCAGATGAGCCAGTACTCCCCCGACGACCTTGAGGAGGAGCGGCGGCTGTGTTATGTCGGCATCACCCGGGCGAAAAAGGAGCTCTATCTCTCCCGCGCCCGCTCAAGAATGATCTTCGGCAAGACCAACCGCTACCCGGAGTCCCGCTTTATCGCCGAGATCGGCAGCGATTTGCTGGAAGGCGAGGAGAGCGCGATGCCCTCTTTTGGCCGCGCTGCATCGCCCGCACATGGCGGTGCCCGGCAGGGGGGAATGTCTTTCAAAAGTTTTGCGGCGGGCAGCACGCTTGCATCGGCTCCCGCGCCGCGGCCCACAGCGGCCAGGCGGGGCGCCGGCGTGAAGTTTGCACCCGGCGACCGGGTCGAGCATAAGGTGTTCGGCAAGGGTGTGGTGCTCAAGGTCACCCCGATCGCAGGGGACTCGATCGTTGAGATTCGGTTTGACACCGCCGGGGTCAAGAAGACGATGGCCAATTACGCCCCGCTGACCAGGCTGGAATGACAGCGGCCCGCAATCGAGAAAGGATGATTTGCAATGAAGGTACAGCTGCTCGCTTATACCCCGGAACCTGAGAAGATCGTCGCCGCGGCGGCAAAACTCTGCTATGCTCATTGTAGCGTAGATGAGCTGCTGGATGGACTGGACGAGGAAAAAAGCCGCAATTTTGTGGAAAAACTGGCCAAGATGGGTCATGAGAGTCCCACCGAGCACGTCAGCTTCACTTTTGCGATCGAAGGCGTTTCCCGCAGCCTGCTGGCTCAGATCACTCGTCATCGGATCGCTTCGTACAGCGTGCAGAGCCAGCGGTATGTCCGGCTGGAGAACTTTGAATATGTGCTGCCGCCCGAGATCGAGAAGAACGAGGCGGCAAAGGCGGCCTATCTTGAGATGATGCAAAAGGAAGCCGAGAGCTACGAGAAGATCGCGGCCCTGCTCAAGGAGGACCACAAGAAAGCGCTGATGGCGCAGGGCGAGGACGAGAAATCAGCCGCCCGCAAAGCGGAAAAGATGGCGATTGAGGACGCGCGGTTTGTGCTGCCCAACGCCTGCGATACTAAGATGATCGTTACGATGAACGCCCGCAGCCTGCACAACTTCTTTGCCCACCGCTGCTGCAACCGGGCCCAATGGGAGATTCGGGCGCTGGCAGAGGAGATGCTGCGGCTGGTTTATCCCATTGCGCCGGCGCTGTTTGCCAAGGCGGGCCCCGCCTGTGTGCAGCGGGGCAGCTGCCCCGAGGGGTCGATGACCTGCGGGCATTTCGCCGAGGTGCGGGACCGGTATGCTGCACTCAAGGAAGGACTGGTGAGAAAAGATGGGTAAACTGATTGTGATCGAGGGGCTGGACGGCTCGGGCAAGGCGACCCAGAGCAGCCTGCTTACCGAGATGTTGGAAAAAGCCGGCAAGGCGGTGCGAAAGATCAGTTTTCCAAATTACGAATCCAATGCCAGCTGGCCGGTCAGAATGTATCTTGGCGGCGAGTTTGGGCCAAGGCCGGAGGACGTCAACGCCTACGCGGCATCGGTCCTCTACGCGGTGGACCGATTTGCCAGTTACCGCAAGGACTGGGCGGATTTTTACCGCGACGGCGGGATTCTGGTTGCCGACCGGTACACCACCTCCAACGCGGTACATCAATGCTCCAAACTGCCGCGGGAGGAGTGGGACGGCTACCTTGATTGGCTGTTCGATCTGGAATACCACAAGATCGGTATCCCACAGCCCGACGCGGTGTTCTACCTCGAGGTCGATCCCGCGGTCAGCCAGCGGCTGCTGAGCGGCCGGTATCACGGGGATGAGGCGAAGAAGGACATCCACGAGCGGGATCTTGCCTATCTCGCACACAGCCGCGCGGCGGCGGCCTACTGCGCCGACCGGCTGGGCTGGCACAAAATTTCCTGCTGCGCCGATGGGGAGATGCTGCCGGTTGAACGGATTGCCGCCGATCTGCTGGGCGAGGTGGAAGCGATACTGTAACAGATTGCCGCGCCCGATCGTTTTTTTAGCAAAAAGCAAAAGGGATGGTTTTTATGGAGTTTCATGAGATCACGGCAAGGGACGCCGAATGGGCGCGTCCCCGGCTGGAGGGGGCGGGATTCCGCTCCTGTGAGTTCGCCTTTGCCAATGTCTATATGTGGAGCCATGTTTACGATACCGAGATCGCCGACCACCGCGGCTTCGTGGTGGCCCGCAACGTCGGCCACACCCACCATCATTTTCTCTATCCGGTGGGGGGAACCGACCTCGCGGGAGTGCTGGCCGACTGTGTGCAGGAAGCACAGGATGCCGGCAAGGGGCCGATGTTCTACTCCATCCCCGAGAGCGAGCTGGAAAAGGTCGAGGCGGCGCTGCCCGGCCGTCTGCGCTTTTGGGAGGAGCGGGACGATCAGGATTACCTCTATGCCGCCGCCGATCTGCGGGATCTGCCCGGCAAGAAGTTCCAGAAAAAGCGCAACCACATCAGCCGGTTTTGCAAGGATCATCCCGAGTACCGGTTCGAGCCGATCACCCCGGATAACCTGCCCGAGGTGCGCGCGTTCAACAATCAATGGTGCAAGGTTTACGGCTGTGACGCCGACGAGGGCCTCGCACGGGAGCACCGGGCGATCGAGATGGTTTTTGACCACTATTTCGAGCTGGGGCTGGTCGGCGGCCTGATCCGAACCGAGGCCGGGCTGGTCGCCTTCTGCTATGGCAGCAAGATCTCGAACGAGGTGCTGGGCACCCATGTCGAGAAGGCGTGGCACGACGTCAACGGCGCTTATCCGATCATCAACCGGGAGTATGCGCGGGCGTTTGGCGGCGGTTACCAGTATATCAACCGGGAGGAAGACCTCGGCGAGGAGGGGCTGCGAAAGGCAAAGCTGTCTTACAGCCCTGTGATCTTGGAGAAGAAGTATTACGCGGTGCTTCGCGATGAGGCTTAGGCCGCGAATTGAAAGCGGGGAATGGTATGCGAAAGGCGGAGGAGCGGGACCGCGCCGCGCTGATTGCGCTCTGGCAGCAGGCGTTCGGCGATGAGCCACAGCTCATTGAATTTTTGCTCGACCGGTTTGCCGGTCTCGATCACGTTTTTTTGACCGAGCGCGACGGGGAGATCGCGGCCTACGCCTGCGCGATCCCGGTCACCCTGGATCAGCTGCGGGGCATTTATCTTTATGCGGTCAATACCCGCGCCGATCTGCGCGGGCAGGGGATCATGACCGAGCTGCTTGAGGAGATCCACGCCGATGCCGCCGGTCAGGGGCTCGACTTTGCGGTGCTGGTGCCAGAGGGGGAGCGGCTGTTCCGCTTTTATGAGAAGCTGGGCTACCAGACGCTGTTTTATCACCGGGTTCTCGAGAAGGAGATCCGGCCCAACCTCTGGGCGCAGGCCGAATTTGACACCCTGACCGCGCCCCGGCTCGCCGCCGCGCGGGAAAAGTTCCTCGATCGGCCCTATATCGCCTTTGCACCCGAACCCCACGCGGCGATGGTGCAGAACCTCTACACCGAGGGGGCAACGACGGTCCAGACCGAAGAAGGCTATGGCGTTTTCTTCGTCGAGCGGGATGTGCTGGTTTTCCGGGAGCTTGCGGCGCGGGGCAATCTCGCGGCAACCCGGATTCTCGAGGCTGCCCGCCAGCACACCGCCTGCGACCGCGCGCGGCTGGAGCTGCCGCGGTACGGCGAGGTCTTTCTGGGTGAGGGGGAGACGGTTCCCTATGGGATGCTGCGCTGGCTGCGCGGGGAAAAGAAGCTGAGCGGCGAGCCGACGATGTCCTTGATGTGCGATTAAACGCCGCGGTGCGGCGGAACAGGAGGCTAGGATATGGTATACGAGTTTTTGGCGGATGGATTCGAGATCGTGGAGGCGATGTTTCCGGTCGATCTGATGCGGCGCGCCGGCATTGAGGTTAAGACGGTGGGCGTCACCGGATCCCGGGTGACCAGCAGCGCCAAGGTCACGGTGGAGGCGGACGTTGACGGGTGGGATTTTGTGCTGCCCGAGGATGCCGAACTGGTCGTACTGCCCGGCGGTATGCCCGGCACCACCAACCTGCTGGAATCCCCCGCGGTCAGCGCTGCGCTTGCCGAGGCCAAGCGCCGGGGCATCCTCGCCGCGGCGATCTGTGCCGCCCCCTGGGTGCTGGATGCCAACGGCCTGCTGGATGGCAAAAAGGCGACGATGTATCCCACAATGAGCGAGCACATGCAGAAAGGCAGCTTCACCGGCGCGCCGGTGGAGCGGGACGGGCAGATCATCACCGGCCGGGGTGCCGGGGTCGCGATGGAGTTTGGCCTCGCATTGGTCGAGGCGCTGCGCGGCAAAGAGGCGGCTGAAAAGGTAAGTGGGTCGATCTACCCCATCCGCTGAGGCGAAGACTACGAAAAAGAAGGTGCAGGATGAAAAAGGTACTTATCATTTTAGGGGTGCTTGTGCTGATCGGCGCGCTGGCGCTCGGCGGCGGTTATCTGTACTACCGCGCTGAGGTGGACGGCTCGGGGGCGACCGGGCAGAGCCAGCAGTTTGCAGTAGAACAGGGAGAATCCCCCAATGCGATTGCCGAACGGCTCAAGGAGGAGGGGATCATCGGTTCCTCCCTCTGCTTTAAGCTCTATCTGCGGCAGACCGGTGCCGGTCCCAGCCTGCAATATGGCAATTTCACCCTCGCGCCGGGGATGAGCTATGATGCGATCATCGCCGAGCTGCAAACCCCCGCCGAGCGGGAGGATATTGTGACCCTGACCTTCCCCGAGGGGACCCCCGCGCTGGGGATCGCCCAGATCATCGAGGATGCGGGCCTTTGCAGCGCCGAGGAGTTCCTCGCCTGTGCCAACGGTGAGGAGTATACCGAGACCGACGGCAGCGTGCAGACGGCGGATTTCTCCCAGCACAGCTTCTGGGTCGATGTTCCGCAGGACACCCCGCGGTTTATGCGGTGCGAGGGGTATCTCTTCCCCGAGACCTACCAGTTCTTCGAGAACGACACCATCTATAATTATGTCGACACCTTCTATGAGGAGTTCGAAAAGCGGGTCGACCAGACGCTGCGGGACGAACTTTCGGCTGCGGGCATGACGCTGGATGACGCGGTGATCCTCGCCTCCTTCGTGCAGGAGGAGGCCGGCAACGCCGAGGACGCGAATGTCGCCGAGGTCTTTCTCAACCGGCTGGCGGAGGGCTCGCCCTATCCGCGGCTCGAGAGCAACGCCAGCAGCTATGTCCAGAATCCGGAGGACAACAACTATCTCTACAACTGGGTTGCGCCTTACTACGGCGGATGGGAGAATATCCCGGCCGACCTATATGCCGCCTATAACACCTATGAGTGTGAGGGCCTGCCTGCCGGACCGATCTCCAACCCCGGCATCGACGCGATCCGGGCAGTGGCGGAGCCGAACACCGAGCTGGTGAGCGAGAACGGCAACAGCCCCTGCTACTTCTTCGTGACCGATCTGACCGGAAAATATTACTACGGTGCGACGGCCGAAGAGCATCAGGCGAACGTGAACCAGGCGTGGAAGGTCAACGCCAGCCTGTGATATGTTAGTTAGGATGAAAGGGCCGCTGCGGCGGCCCTTTTTTGAGGAGGAAAGAGGATGAGGAAGAAACCGGAACTGCTCGCGCCCGCAGGGGATATGGAGCGGCTGCGGTATGCGCTGCTCTACGGTGCGGATGCGGTCTATCTTGCGGGAACGCGGTTCGGGATGCGGGGCGCGCCGCAGAACTTCGGCGAGGAGGAGCTTCGACAGGCGATCGCCCTCTGCCACGCGCAGCAAAAGCGGGTGTATATCACCGTCAACACGATGCCGACCAACGAGGAGATCGACGCGCTGCCCGACTATCTGGCGCTGTTGCAGGAGATTGGCCCCGACGCGCTGATCGTCGCCGATCTCGGGGTGCTCTCGCTGGCAAAAAAGTATGCGCCCGGTCTTGAGCTGCATGTTTCAACCCAGGCGGGCATCGTCAACTGGGCCGCGGCAACCGCTGCCTGGGAGCTGGGGGCAAAGCGGGTGGTGCTGGCCCGGGAGCTGACGCTGGAGCAGATTGCCGGCATCCGGGAAAAGGCGCCCGCGGGGCTTGAGATCGAGACCTTTGTCCACGGGGCGATGTGCATGTCGGTCTCGGGGCGGTGCCTGCTCTCCAACTACATGACCGGGCGGGACGGCAACCGGGGCCAATGCGCCCAGCCCTGCCGCTGGAAGTACGCGCTGGTCGAGGAGCGCCGGCCCGGACAGTATTTCGAGGTTGGGGAGAATGAGGAGGGCAGCTACATCCTCAGCGCTGAGGATCTGTGTGCGGCCCCCTTCCTCGGCCGGGTGGCCGCGGCCGGAGTGGACAGCTTCAAGATTGAGGGACGGGCCAAGAGCTTTTACTATGTCGCCAGCGTCACCGCCGCTTACCGGCGGGCGATCGACGCGATCGGGGAGGATCCGCTGGCTTATTGCTGCCCGCCCGAGACGATGGAGGAATTAGAAAAATCGAGCCATCGCAGATATTCCCCCGGTTTTTATCTCGGGCCGCAGTTCGCAGTACAGAATGTCACCGATGACCGGTATGAGCGGGGCTGGCAGATCGTCGCGGTGGTCGAGGGCTGGGAGGACGGCGTTGCCCGCTGCACCCAGCGCGGCAAGCTGATTCTGGGCGAGCCGGTCGAGGCGCTGCTGCCCTCGGGCGAGGTCCTCCGCTTTGTGCCGGACTGGCTGCGGGATGCCGATGGCGCGTCGATCGAGGCGACCCCTCACGCGATGATGCCCTTTTCGCTGCCGGTCGACCGGCAGCTGCCGGCGGGGAGCATTTTGCGAAAAAAGAATGGTTGAGTGAAAAAACTTCGCTTTGTTTTGGACAGAGCGAAGTTTTTTTCTTTTATCAAAGCATAGTTGGCAAAAGCGCGGAAAAAAGATGGAAAAAAGCGGCGGGTATAAATAAAGGCAAGATCCGGCGCAGAGAATCCTGCCGGACGGTTTGGAACACAGGAGGGAGCAGAATGAAAAAGAAATGGATCGCCGCCGCGCTGGCGCTGGTGCTTGCACTTTCCGGCTGCGCCGCATCCGGCAATCACTTTGGACAGAATTCGCAGCCGGAACCGGATTTCGACGCAAATGTCCAGCAGAACACCGGGGGCAGTTTGAAGCTGCTGATCGCGGCGGAGCATGAGGGAAACGGAAATTTTGCCGCACAAAACGGCGTCTACCAATGCACAAGCGCGTATAACCAGTACTGGCTGTGTTACGTCGATCGGACCACCCATCAAAAACAACTGCTCTGCACCCGGGATGGCTGCAGCCATGAGGATGAGAGCTGTGAGGCATGGCTGCCCAACTGGCAGGACCCCTTTGTCGTCGGAAATCATCTCTATCTGCGCTGTATGCCCGAGTGGACCGGGGAGGGACCGGGCAACTACTATATCGAGCAGAGAGAGCTCGACGGGTCCGGGGCCAAAAAACTGTGGGAAGCGGGTGTCGGCGAGAGCATCATCAGCGCCGTGCTGACCGACGGGACAGACCTTTATTTCTTTACCTATCAGATGGAGACGCAGCAGGAACCGTCGGCGATCTGCTGGAACCGGATGGCCCTCGCCGATGGCGCGCGGCAGCGGATCGCGGTGCTGGGAAACACCGAAAACTACGATGTTCTGGGCGCGATGGAGAACAAAGCGGTGCTGCAAAAGCAGACCGAGACCGGCGCCGAATTTTATCTGTGCGACCCGGCGACCTTTGCGCTCACCCAGGTGCTCAGTATCCAGAGCGAGCGGGGAGAGTTCTGCTTTGACGGCGGAAAGCTCTATTATCTGGAACCGGCGGAAGATCTGCTGAAGGTCATTGACCTTGCCACCGGCGGACAGGTGGGCGCTGTTTCTGACCTGGGACTGAAAAATGCTTCCAGCGCCGAATTTCAGGCCGTAGTCGAAGAGCGATATGTGCTGATTTTTACGATGTCGCTGATAGAAGGGCAGGAGGGGCTGAATCTGGCTTTCTATGCGGTGGACCTCGAACAGCAGACCAGCCGCAAGCTGGACTTCAGCTATGAGAAGCTGCCCGGCGTGAATGAGCCTTATCAGCTGCTGGCGGTGTTCCCCGACGGAGAGCTGTTGGTTCAGACGGGATGCCGGGAGATTTTTGAAAAGGATGAGATCGCCAAGGTCGGTCTTGACAACGCGATCGAGGCGACGATTCCCGCCGAGGATTTCTTTGCGGGCAAGGACAACTTCACCGAGATCGACCCGGGTACGCTGAACTGAAAATCAGGACGTCACAGGATGCCAAAGCGGGAATCTCCGCCTTTGGCATCCTATTTTTTGCGCTTTTCCCATATAGTGAAAGAGAGAAGGTCTCGGCTTTGCCGGGATACTGCGGGGAGGGCGCTGTATTGAAAAAAGGGCTTTTTTTGAAAAATGCGGTTATCCTGACCGCGACCGGCCTTCTGCTGCGGGCGGTCGGGATGCTGTTTCGCATCTATATCGCGGGCAGAATCGGGGATGAGGGGATGGGACTTTATCAACTGATCTTCACCCTCTACAACCTGATGGTGACCCTCGCCTCGGCCGGCACATCAGTCGCGGTGACCCGAATGACCGCCGACTGGCTCGCCAGAGGGGATAAAAGCCCCCGCGCACTCTGCGCCCGGCTGCTGTGGTATGCGCTGGCGACCGGGTGCGGGGCGGGTGTCCTTCAGTTCCTGCTGGCCGGGCCGGCGAGCAGGCTCTGGCTCGGGGATGCGCGGGCGGCGCTCTCGCTGCGGCTGCTCGCCCCCAGTCTGCCGGCGATCGCGGTCGGGGCGGCGCTGCGCGGCTACTTCATGGCCCGGCGAAATGTGTCCTCTCCCTCCCGCTCACAGCTGTTTGAACAGGCGGTGCGGATTGCGGTGGTCGCGCTGCTGATCGACCGCGCGCTGCCGATGGGGGTGGCGTACGGTTGCGCGGCTGTGGTGATCGGCAACACCGTTTCAGAGCTGTTTTCCTGCCTGTATCTGCTGATCAGCTGGCGGCGGGATCTGCGGCAGTTTGCGGGCAAACCGGAACGAGAGAACGACAGGCTGCCGAGCGGATATGCCGGTATTGTCGCCCCGATCACCGCCACCCGGGGAATCGGCAGTTTGCTGGTCACGGTGGAGAATGTACTGGTACCGGGCCGGCTGGCGGTGTTCTGCGGTTCTCAGAGCACCGCGCTGGCCCAGTTCGGGCAGCTCAAGGGAATGGCGATGCCGGTGCTCTTCTTCCCCTTTTCCTTTCTCGCCACCCTCTCGACGCTGCTGCTGCCCGAGATCGCCGAGGCGCACAGCGCGGGCAGACAGGAAAGGCTGCGGGCCCTCGTCGCCCGCACAATCCGGATCACCGCCGTGCTGTCGGTGCTGGTCGGCGGACTCTTTGCCACCTTTTCGGCAGAACTGGGCCAGCTGCTCTATCAGTCGCAGGAGATCGGTTTTTACATCGGGGTACTCGGGCCGCTGATGCCCTTTCTCTATCTCGAGAGCATGGTGGACGGTATCCTCAAAGGGGTGGGCCAGCAGCTGGCAACCTTTCGGTATAGCCTGTGTGATTCGGGGCTGCGGATCCTGCTGGTGCTGCTGCTGGTTCCCCGATTTGGGATGAAGGGCTTTTTGTTTATGATGCTCTGCTCAAACCTTTTTACCTCTCTTTTGAATCTGCACCGGCTGCTCTGGTTCACCGAGATGCCGGTCGCATGGGGCGGCTGGGTATTCAAGCCGCTTGCCGCCGCGTTGGCCGGCTGGGTGGCCTGCCGGTTCGTCTTTTATCCGCTGGCAGGCGCGGCGCTGGGCACAGCGGCACGGACGGTCTGCGGGGCGCTGGTGATGGCGGGGGTTTATCTGGTTTTTCTCTGGCTCTGCGGCGGGATCAGCCGGGAGGATCTGGCTGCCTTCAAACGGACAAAAGCCTGAAAGGAAAAGAGAGGTTTTCTTGCGTCGCCGCGGCTGAGGTGGTATACTGCATAAGGTCCGCTTTTTGGCGGGCGGGAACTGCGCCCGGAGCGGGCGGGGCAAAGGAGAGAAAAAGATGACCAACCTCACAAAGGCGATGCTGCATCTGCTCGACGGCGGCACCGGCACCGCTGTTTTTTCCGAACTTTCGCTGGACCTCGCGGACGACGTGGTCTATGGCTATGTCAGCCGCCAGCTGGAGCGGGCCGCCGGAGACAGCGGGCTGCATGAGGGTGAACTGATTGGGGTGGAAAACGAATTTCGCCGCAAGCTGGGGCAGTATGACCGGGAACTGCTCGGATTTGAGGCTTTTTCGGCCTGGGTGGCCGGCGAGGTTTGGCGGGTGATCTCGACAAGCGCAAAGGCGGAGTGCTGCGCGCTGTTGACGGCGGAGTATTATGAGGGGGAGACCAAGAACTTTGCGATCCTTAAGCTGGCGGGGCGGCAGGGCTTTTTGCCCGATGTCGGCGCCGACGCCGAGGGGCGGGTGTTCTGCAATATCACAGCCCGCAGCGATCTTCTGCCCGGCACGGGACAGAAGGCGGAGGAGGTGGCTCTGCTCTCGCCGGCGAGCGGCAGGGTGCGGTTTTATGAGAAGGCGCGCACCGTTGACGGAACTGACTGCCCCCTTTTCAGCAAGGGGGTGCTGCGCTGCACCCAGAGCGCCTCGGCGGGGGAGACGGTCAAGCTGATGCGGGAGATCGCGCAGACGGTGGCTGAGACCTACGGCGAGGACAAAACCGCCGTGGTCGCGCGGGTGCGGGCCGGCATCGCCGAGAAGCTGGATGCGAACGATCAGCTCGCTCCCTTTGACCTCGGTGAGGAGGTCTTTGCCGAGAGCGAGGAGATGCAGCAGGAGTTCCGCCGTCAGGTCAGCGCGGCGGGGGTGCCCGAGCGGGTCTCGGTGCCCAAAAAAC
Organism: uncultured Pygmaiobacter sp.; assembly: GCA_944386485.1. Lineage (GTDB taxonomy): Bacteria > Bacillota > Clostridia > Oscillospirales > Ruminococcaceae > Pygmaiobacter. Next base: position 25,048 of record CALXBG010000003.1, read on the forward strand.
TTGCGGTGCGGGAGGCGCGCAGCCAGAAGATCCGCACCGATACCGGCATCGAGATCACCTTTCCGCTCGACTATGCCGAGAATACCGACTATCTTGAGTTTTTGCGGGAGGAAGACGGCACCATCGCGATCCAGATCAAGCGGGTGGGCAGCATCGAGAACCGAGGATAAATCAAAAGGCCCCGTTTGGCATGCCAAAACGGGGCCTTTTTTGTGTTGTTCAGCAGAGTGAGACCATCAGCCGGAAGAGCAGGTCGAGGGAGAAAAATCCGGCAATCCAGCTGGCGAGATTCGCGAGGATGCCATAGGCGGTTCGCCGCCGCGGGCTCTGACCGGTGAGAAATCTGCGGTAGACGACCGTCTCGACGACGAGGATCACCAGCTCGGCAGGCACCCGGATCAGATGGGCGCTGATCGTTCCGCTTGTGAGCATTGTAAGATGCACGGTCAGGGTCAGGCCGATCTGGGTGACGAGGTTTGCCAGCAGGAAAACTTTCCAGTTCGCCCGCAGCGAAAAACCGAAGAGCAGCAGCAAAATTCCCTCAAGCAGCAGGGTGGGCAGCAGGGTCGCGAGGAAGGAGACGCCCAGCGCCAGCGCCGGTGCGGGCTGGTGCAGGCTGCCGCCGGCACAGTCCAGCGTGACGCTGCTTTGCAGAACCCGCCGGGTGATCGGTTCGGTGAGGATTGTTTTGCCGCTCTCGGTCACCAGCAGAATCCGGCAGGTCTCCGGCAGGCCGACATAGCCGAAGGTGTGTACCCGCTGCGCGCCCTGTGTGTGGCCGACAATGTCTCCCCACATCGGCAATGGGGTGCCGCCGACCGTAGCGGGCACCCAGCCGTCGGGCACCGCACGCTTGAACGCCTCGAGCAGCGCAGGATCCAGCGCCGCGCGCTCCTCCTCGCTCAGGTTGTCCGAGGAGAAGCTCTCGTCGGTCTGCCAGAGCAGGTCGAGGTAATAGGGTTCATCGGGCGGATTGTCCAGATAGACCTTTAGCTGATCCTTTGGGCCGATGTCCGCATAAACCACGCTCAGCGCGCAGAGCAGCATCGAGACCAGCAGAAGCGAGAGCAGATTGCGTTTTCGCATTAGCGCACCTCCTTTGAGGAGCAAAAAAACGAATCAGAACTGAATCGAGAGGAACCGCTCGGCATTCTGTTTTGCAACCTCGGCGACCTCCTGCGGGGTGATGTCTCCCCGCGCAAGGGCGATGGTCCTCACCACGTCCTCCAGCATATCCGAGGTTGCGGGCTTTCCTTCAAACCGCAGCGTGGGCAGGAAGGGACAGTCGGTCTCGAGCAGCAGCAGCTCAATCGGCATCTCCTTGACCAGCGCGATCAGCTCGCCCGCGTCGGGATAGGTAATGGCCGGCCCGATGCCGAGATGTACCCCCATCTCGACAAACTTTCTGCCATAGGCAAGGCCGCTGAAAAACCGGTGGATCATCGCCGGCACCGGGCAGTTTTGCAGCGCCGCCAGCACGTCCTCGTCCGCCAGACAGTCGTGGATGATGACCGGCAGGCCCAGTTCCCGCGCCAACTCCAGCTGGGGATGAAAAACCGCCTTCTGCTTTTCAGCGTCGGTCTCGGGCAGGCGATAGTCCAGCCCGATCTCTCCGATTGCGACCACCCGCGGCTGCTGCGCCAGTTTGCGGATTGCGTCGAGCCAGCCGCCGGGCACCGTGTAAGCCGAGAGGGGAAACACGCCGACTGACGCCCAGATAAAGTCGTATTTGGAAGCCAGCTCCACCGAGCGCCGGGAGGAGGGAATATCCGAGCCGGAATTGACAATCCCGCACACCCCGGCGGCATGCTGCTCCAGCAGGATCTGCTTGCGGCGGCTGCCGTAAACCGATTCATCATAGTGGGTGTGCAGGTCGGTCAGATGGGTGATTGCCATCGGAATACATCTCCTTTTTTTGCAGGATATTTCTTCAAAAAAGAAACGCCCCGCGATCCTCTTTTTTTATAGTATACCAGCTGCGGCAAACCGGCGCAACAAAACGAAAAAAGGGCCGGGTCGCAAGGCCCGGCCGTATCAAGTCGATTCAGCAGTATTTTTGAATGAGCTGTGCGGTGATCTTATCGATCTTTTCAAAATCCGCTGCGGTTTTATAGTAGGTCTCCAGCAGGTCATGATTCTGCTTTGCCTCTGCTTGAAGCGCAGTTGCCTGTGCAAAAAGTGTGCGGGTGGCTTTCTGGTTGAAGCGCAGCCGCGCGCGGTGGGCGCGCAGCGCCTCGGCGGTGCAAAAACGGGTGCAATGGATCCGCCGCGCACCGGCAAAATCGAGCGGATGGAACCGGTTGCTGGTCACAAAGGCGACCCGTGCGCCGGGCAGCAGCAGATGGTCGATCTTGTCATAGGGTGCCATCGGACAGTAGCAGGTGATGATCGAATGGCCGCGCTCAAGCGCGGCGTCGCGCAGCGTTTTCATCATCGCACGGCTGACTGCGCCCCACTCGTCATCGAGTACCACAATAGTATCCGCCGCCTTTTCGACGGTCGCGGCATAGCACAGCGGGCCGCGCAGCGTGTTGGCCGAGAGCACCCGCAGCTCCTCTTCGCCGGGACCCTGCATGGGGGGCAGATATTTCGCTGCGAGATGATCCGCAAAGGTGCGGGCCGCCGTGAGATCGGCACAGGAGAGAGCGATCCGCAGGCTGTCGTCGATCAGGCTGCCCGCGGCGGTGATATACCGCGCCGCCCGGGCCTGCAATCTTCCGCAGCGGTCAAACAGTTGCGCGATCTCTGTCTGATGGTCGAACAGATAATCCCCATTCAGGCAATCATAGAGGGAAACCACCGTTTCCACCGCGCCGGGATAACCCGGCTCAAGGGTGTGCGGAGCGGTTGCATCCAGAATACTGAACCGGCGGTTTGCACAGACGACGCCGTCCAGCGAGTCGGGGTCGGAGGAACAATGGATCAGTTCTACCGCCTCACCCTGTGCGGTCAGATGATCGGCAATTTTGGCCATCATCGTCGATTTTCCACATCCGGGACCAGCTTTGATCAGCAGACTGTGCCAGCCGCCCCGTCGGCCCAGCATACTGTCAAAGTAACCTGCAAAGCCACAGGGCGCGAGCGCGCCCAACAGAAAATCCAATCTCTGTCTCTCATCCAACTTGATCACTCCTCCTTCAAAACGGGAGCGGCCCGCGGGGAAAGTTTCTCCGACAGCCTGAATTACCCGGTTAAGCCATGATATTCCGGCTGCAAAGAGGGCGTTCCTTTTAGAAAGAGGCCCTTTTGATAAAAAACGCGGGCTCCTTTGGGAGCCCGCGCCAGCGAAAAATCAGATAAACCGGTTCTGCTCTGGATCGTAGACAAACCCGGCGTCAGCCAGCTGGGAGACCAGCGCCCCCTTGTCGATCGAGAGGGTGGCGCAAAGATCGTCCAGATCTTCACAGAAATCCCGCAGCTGGGTATTGACATAGCTCAAAAGCAGGAACGGATCGCGCGGTAGTGCCATGAAAAAGCCTCGTTTCTTCATAAGATCAATCTTGTAGAAAATAAGAATACCACAGAATTCAAAAAATGCAACCTGAATTGTAAAATTGGCCTTGACAATCCGGTACAGAATAGTATAATGAACACATGAACAGTTGTTCATATATATGAACGAGGAGGCGAACAGATGATCGACAAAAACGGGATCGAGCGGTGCGATTTTGTCCATGCACACCCCGAGCTGGTAGAGGCGACCCGACAGGCAATGCCGGATGAGGAACTGTTGTACGATCTGGCAGAGCTGTACAAGATCTTTGGAGATTCCACCCGGATCAAAATCCTCTATGTGTTGTTCGAGGCCGAGATGTGCGTGTGCGACATCGCCCAGCTGCTCGGGATGACCCAATCGGCGATCTCCCATCAGCTGCGGGTGCTCAAGGGCGCGAAGCTGGTCAAAAACCGCAGAGACGGCAAAACGGTCTTCTACGCGTTGGCGGACGATCATGTGCGGGCAATCCTCGGGCAGGGTATGGACCATATTACAGAAGAAGAATAAGGGAGTGCTTTGAGATGAAAAAGGTATTCAAGATGCAGGATCTTGACTGTGCAAACTGCGCGGCGAAGATGGAAAACGCGATCAAGAAGATCGACGGGGTGATCGATGCGAACGTCAGCTTTATGACTCAGAAACTCACCCTTGAGGCGGATGACGACCGGTTTGACGAGATCGCAAAGGAAGCGGCGAAGGTCTGCCGGAAGGTCGACGCGGACTGCACCGTTCTGCTCTGAGCTCATGTTTGCCCCTGCGGCGTTTGTAAGGAGGAGATCGGATGACCCGAAAACAGAAAAAGATGTTGCTGCGGATTCTTATCAGCGGCGGGCTATTTGTCGCCGGTGAGGTTGCCGCCGCGCAGGTTTGGCTCGCACCGGCGCTTTTTTTGGCGGCTTACCTCATCATCGGCTGGGATGTGCTATATAAGGCCGCGCGGAACATTGTCGCGGGGCAGGTGTTCGATGAGAATTTTCTCATGTGCATCGCCACCATCGGCGCGTGGGGACTTGCGATCTACGACCGGGTGACCGGTGCGGCCTCAATGGTCGGGTATGACGAAGCGGTCGCGGTCATGCTGTTTTATCAGGTGGGCGAGCTGTTTCAGAGCTGCGCGGTTGGCCGCTCGCGCGCGTCGATCGCGCAGTTGATGGACATCCGCCCCGACTACGCCAATCTGCGCCGGGGCGAGGAGATCGTCCGGGTGGACCCGGATGAGGTCGAGATCGGCCAGATCATCGTGGTCAAGGCGGGAGAGAAGATTCCGCTGGACGGGGTGGTTGTCTCCGGCGAGACGACTGTGAATACCGCCGCGCTGACCGGCGAGCCCGCGCCGCGGGACCTGGTCTGTGGAGACGAGGCGGTCAGCGGCTGTATCAATCTGACGGGTCTGGTCGAGATCCGGGTGACCAAACCGTTCGGGGAGAGCACCGTCGCGAAGATTCTGGATCTGGTGGAGAACGCCAGCAGCAAAAAGGCGCGGGCGGAGAACTTTATCACCCGTTTTGCCCGCTACTATACCCCCGCGGTGGTGCTCTCGGCGCTGGTGCTGGCGCTGGTGCCGCCGCTGGTGGTCGGCGGCTGGGGCGTCTGGTTCCACCGGGCGCTGATCTTCCTGGTGGTCTCCTGCCCCTGCGCGCTGGTGATCTCGGTTCCGCTGAGCTTCTTCGGCGGCATCGGAGGCGCCTCCAAGCGGGGAATCCTGGTCAAGGGAAGCAATTATCTAGAGGCGCTTGCCGATACAAAGACGGTTGTCTTCGACAAAACCGGCACCCTGACCCGGGGTGAATTTGAGGTTGTGGATCTCTGGCCCGCAAAGGGGGTAGAGCGCGAGCAGCTGCTGGAGACTGCTGCGCTGGCCGAGAGCTATTCCGACCACCCGATCGCCCTCTCGCTGCGCCGGGCATATTCAGTGGACGGGAAAGAGCGGGTTGGAGAGGTTCAGACCCGTGCCGGCAGCGGCGTCAGCGCGATGGTGGACGGAGCGCAGGTGCTCGTCGGCAATGCCGTCCTGATGGAGGAGAACGGCATCAAGGTTACGGTGCCGCCGCGCGCCGGAACGGTAGTATATGCTGCGCGGGAGGGCGTTTACCTCGGCGCGATTCTGATTGCGGACCGCGTCAAGGAGGATGCGGCGCAGGCGGTTGCCGCGCTGCACCGGGCGGGCATCAACCGGATCGTGATGCTCACCGGTGACACCGAGGCCGCCGGCAAGGAGATCGCCGATCAGCTGGGGCTCGACGAGGTACATGCCCGGCTGCTGCCCGGCGACAAGGTCACGGCGGTGGAGCGGATGCTGGAAGAGCAGACCGGCCGCGGCAAGCTGGTCTTTGTCGGGGACGGCATCAACGATGCGCCGGTGCTCAGCCGGGCCGATATCGGGGTTGCGATGGGCGGCCTTGGCAGCGACGCCGCGATTGAGGCGGCGGATATTGTGCTGATGGACGACCGGCCCTCCGGCCTGGTGACCGCGATTCGGGTCGCACAAAAGACGCTGCGGATTGTGCGGCAGAATATCGTCTTTGCTCTCGCGGTCAAGCTGGGAGTACTGCTGCTCTCGGCGATCGGATACGCCGGGATGTGGCAGGCGGTCTTTGCCGACGTCGGGGTCGCGGTCATCGCGATTCTGAACGCTGCCCGTGCGCTGAATACCAAAAATCTGTGATTGCGCTGAGACCGGCCGAAAAACAAGGCCGGTCTTTTTTTGCGCTGTGCTGCATAGAGTTCCAACTGGAACCAAAAAGGAGGAGCTTTATGCTGGAATTTACCAAAATGCAGGGGGCCGGCAACGACTTTATTCTCTTTGATGGGGCGAAAACGCCGCTGCCGGAACACAGCGCGCTGGCCCGTGCGGTCTGCAACCGCCGGTTTGGAGTCGGGGCGGACGGGATTCTGATCGCCGACCGCTCGGATCGCGCCGACCTCACAATGCGCTATTACAACAGCGACGGCAGCCGGGCCGCGCTCTGCGGCAATGGGCTGCGCTGTTTTGCAAGGTACGCGCGGGAGCGGGGCCTTGTCACAACCGATCATTTTATCGTTGATACCGCGGTTGGCCCAAGGCAGGTTTGGATTGAGCGGGAAGACGGGGGCGAGATCGGGCTGATCACGGTTGAGGTCGACCGGCCCGAACTGGTTCCCTATGAGGTTCCCGTACTGGTCGCCGGACATCGGGCGGTGGACTATCCGCTGTGCCTTGCCGGAGAGCAGCTCACCGCAACCAGTCTGCGGGTCGGTGTGCCCCACACGGTGCTTTTTGTCGATCAGCCGCCCAAGGAAGAGCGGCTGCGGGCGCTGGGAGAGGCGATCGGCCACCACCCGGCCTTCCCACAGGGGTGCAACCTCGATCTTGTTTTGCCGCAGGGGGATTGCCTGAAGATCTTTACCTGGGAGCGCGGAGCGGGACATACCCTCGCCTGCGGTACGGGATGCTGCGCGGCTGCGGAGGCCGGCTGGCTGACCGGGCGCGTTGAAGCATCGAGAGTGCGGCTTGAAACAGAGGGCGGTGTGCTCTGGGTCAGTCGGAAGGGAGAGATGCTGCTGCTCACCGGTCCGGCCGAGACGGTTTGCAGCGGCGTGTTTGCTGCAAAATGGCGTGCAGAACAAAATGGTTGACAATCGATTTTGATTGGGCGAAAATAAAAAGGACAGGAAATGCCGGGGAATGTCCCGGATTGGGAGGAATTTCAAATGCGAAGCAGCGGGATTCTGCTGCCGTTGAGCAGCCTGCCCTCGCCCTACGGCATCGGCAGCGCCGGCAGCGACGCCTATGCGTTCGTTGATTTTTTGAAGGCCGCGGGCCAGCGGTACTGGCAGATTCTGCCGCTGGGGCCGACCGGCTATGGGGACAGCCCCTATCAAAGCTTTTCCGCCTTTGCGGGCAACCCTTATTTTATTGATCTGGACGATTTAGTGCAGCGGGGACTGCTGCAAAAAGAGGAGATCGCAGCGGCCGATTTTGGGCAGGATCCCGAGCGGGTGGATTACGGAAAACTGTTTGAGCATCGGTTTGACCTGCTGCGGTTGGCTGCCGGACGGATGAACCCGCAGGATCCGGCGCTCTGCGGTTTCTTTGAGGCAAATGCAGATTGGCTTGAGGATTATGCCCTCTTTATGTCTATCAAGGAGGCGCGCGGGCAGGTCAGTTTTCAAAAATGGCCCGCCGGACTGCGAACCAGACAACCCCGGGCGCTCGCTGCTGCCCGCCATAGATTACAGCAGGAGATCTTCTTCTGGAAGGCGGTGCAGTACCTCTTCTTTGATCAGTGGACCCGGCTCAAACGGTACGCGAACCGGAAGGGGATTCAGATCATCGGGGATCTGCCAATCTACGTTTCGCCCGACTCGGCGGATTTGTGGGCGAACGGCGGACTGTTCCAACTCGATGCGCGCGGCCGCCCGTCCGAGGTGGCGGGGGTTCCGCCCGATGCCTTCTCGGACGAAGGGCAGCTGTGGGGAAATCCGCTGTATGATTGGCGGGCGCACAAAAAGCAGGGCTATTGCTGGTGGCTGCGCCGTCTGACCTGCGCTGCCCAGCTGTACGATCTGGTGCGGATCGACCACTTCCGGGGCTTTGAGAGCTACTATGCAATTCCCGCACGGGCCAAAAATGCGGTACACGGCCGCTGGAAAAAGGGGCCCGGCATGGATTTTGTCGCAGCGATCCGGCAGGGAGTACCGGGGCTTGGAATCATCGCCGAGGATCTCGGTCTGCTGACCCCGGCGGTGCGCCGGTTGCTGGCGCAGAGCGGTTTTCCCGGCATGAAGGTGTTGCAGTTCGCCTTTGATCCATCGGGCAAAAGCGACTACCTGCCTTTCCGGTTCCCCCGCAATACGGTGGTTTATACCGGCACCCACGACAACACCACCACCGAGGACTGGCAGCACAGCGCGGATGCGGCACAGGCCGCGTTTGCCCGGCAGTACCTGGATGTGCCGCCCGAGGACAGTTTGACCCCGGCGATGGTTCGGGCCGCGCTGGGCAGCGTCGCCGATACCTGTATCATACCGATGCAGGATTATCTCGGTCTGGGGGCGTCGGCGCGGATCAATACCCCGGGTACGCTGAGGGACAACTGGGTCTGGCGGCTGCGTCCGGGGACGGCGAACCGCCGTCTTGCAGCGCATATCCGCATGCTGACCAGGATGTACGGCAGAACCTGAAAAATAAAACAGGCGAATACTCCATTCGCCTGTTTTTTGTTATTGGTTATCCAACAACGGAAGAATCCGCGCAAGCGAGGCATCGGCCATTTCGTCGGTGGAATTGTAGTAGAGCAAAAGATTTTCGCTGGTTTCAGGATCACCCAGCGTGTCCGGGATGCTGAAATCAATCCCGGCGATGTACTCATCCCAGTTTGCCAGTTTCCAGGTATCCCGGTCGGAGTTGCGCTTGATCATCCGCTGGTGGCAGACCTCCGGATCGGTGACGATCCAGATCACTACCAGCTTGGCGCCCAGATCCTCCAGCTTGGTTTTGAGCGCCTGCATATACGCGGGATCGCGAACCTCCCGGCTGAACGGGGCGTTGATGAGAACGGTATCGTCATAGTTCAGCGCCTCAAACCCCAAAGCGAGAATGACCTCGTACTCATAATTCCGGATATGTGCTTTGAAGAAGGGGGAACTGCGGTTGTAGGGTTCGCCGGCCACCGCAAAGATCTGCTTTGAGAGTGGAATCAGCGTATCCTTATCCAGATAGACAACGTGGCTGAGCTCGGTGGCAAGCCGTTTGGAAAGTCTTGTTTTGCCACAGCCGGGTGGAGAAGTGACGAGAATCATCCTTTTCATACACGACCTCCTTAGGGTCCGGATTTCAGGACGAAATGCGGGAGCGGATATTGGGTCTATTCTAGCACATCTGCGGACAAAAGTCGATTTATTTGTGAAATTTATTCTGTGTCAAGACCGGTGGCGGCCAGCGGGATCAGATTGATGACCGGCTCCTCATAGGGATGGGCCGCCTTGACCAGCGCAATGGTGCGCTCAGCCTGCGGGGCAGCACAGCAGACCTCAATCTTGAGTTCCGGCGCATGACAGAGCTGACCCGGCTCGCCGAGGAAGGGGTGCGTGCCCGCCAGCGGGCGCCAGTAGCCGGTGACCGGGCTGACCGAAAGGCATTGGTCATAGTTGCCGATGTGGCCGGCATCGGCCTGCGCCAGCGCCTGGCGAACCGGCTCAAAATATTCCACCGGCACAAAGATCTCCAGCTTGCAGTATTGAAACTCCATCAGTCGTCCTCCTCAAAGCCCCGCAGAAAACGGTCGGTCAGAGTGAAGCGGTTGCGGCAGAAGAGCACAAGTCCCTCATCCCGCAGTTTGCCCAGCGCGGTGGACATTGCGCTGCGGTCAACACAGAGATAATCCGCCAGATGCTGGCGGTCGAAGGGGATCGAAAAGCTGCGGTTGCCGCACAGCTGATACTGCTCAAAAAGGTAGGACAGCAGTTTCTCCCGGGTGCTGCGTTTGGACAGATGACCAATCCGGCGGCTGAGCAGCAGGTCTTTCTCGGCGAGCACCGCGAGCATGTTGGTCACAAGAGCGGACTGCATCTCGGCGGGGAGAATGTGCGGGGAAAGCGCGCGGTGAAAATCAATCCAGAGTACCCGGCACCCGCCCGCGGCGCGCACACAGACATCGGTGGGCAGCGGGCCTGACGCGGCGCAGGCAAAGGCCTCGCCGAACAGGTCGCCGGGCTCGAGCTCGGTGAGCAGGGTGCGGGCGCCGGAGTACTCCTCCCGCAGCACCTGGGCGCGGCCATCCAGCAGGATTCCCATTCGGCCGGAAGCCTCCTCCGGGCGCAAGAGCAGCTCATTTTGAAAATAGCCGCGCCGCTGCGCGCCCAGCAGCATCAACAGCTCATCCAGACCAGCCGGATCAAGACCGGAAAATAACCGGCAGCCCGCCAGCGCGCTTTGCTCCTGTTTGGACAAGACGATCCCCCCTGAAAACGCAGTTTAACACCACTATACTATATTTGCCCCAAACAGGCAACGGATGCTGTCCCTGGAACAAAAAATTCCCGCGGGAAATCCCGCGGGAATCCGTAATCAGCACCCAAGCAGCGCCAGCGTATGCCGGCCGCAGTCGGCCAGCAGCTGCTGCATCCGTTCCATCTCAAACGGATAGCCCAGCGCAAAGAGGGCCAGATAGAAAAAGTCGGACAGTTCTTTTTTTAGCGGCTGCTGTACAGCGCGTGCCAGCCCCTCCAGCGCGAAGAGAAGCGAGAGGCGCAGCGCGGTGCGGGCGTCGTCCCGCTCGGCGAGCAGCTCCCGCAGCGGGAACTCCGCCGTCCGTCCACAGGGGTTGGCGCAGCCCGCACAGCCCGGCACAAGCCGGTCTTTGGCCGCGCGCACCGCTGCAAGCGCTTCCTTTAACGCCTCCGGCTGCGGGTGCGGCGTGCCGGCAAGGCGCAGCCCCTCCAGCATCGCGCGGTCGGTCTCCTCGTCGGTAGGCTCGTTTTCAGCGGCGCGGGCAAGGGCGATCAGCGCGCCGATCAGCTCGTTTGCCGCATAGAGGTCGGAAGGATTCTGCAATCTGGTTTGTTCCATCTTTTTCACTCCGAAAGGATCCGGCCGTCCGCCGAGATCACCACCACGTGCCAGGGCAGGAATTTGCCGCTGGCTTGAATTGCCTTGCGTACCGCCTGCTCGATACCGCCGCAGCAGGGAACCTCCATCCGCAGCACCGTGATGCTGCGAATCTCGTTGTTTGCGAGGATCGCGGTCAGCTTTTCGCTGTAATCCACCGCATCCAGCTTGGGACAGCCGATCAGGGTCACACGGCCGCGGATGAACCGGCGGTGCATGTCTCCATAGGCGTAGGCGGTGCAGTCTGCCGCGATCAGCAGATCCGCGCCGTCAAAGTAGGGGGCGGTCACCGGCACCAGCTTGATCTGAACCGGCCATTGTGAGAGTGCGCTGGGCGCGGCGCTCTCGCGAGCCGACGCGGCAGCAGGTGCAAGGGTACGGCTCTGACTGCCCGGGCAGCCGCAGGGCAGCGGCTCGTCGGCCTTTTCCTTTGCCGCCTTTGCAGCCAGCACCGCCTGGTGGTCATAGGCGGGAGCTTCCCGCTCCTCAAAGGAGATCGCGCCGGTGGGGCAGGCGGGCAGACAGTCGCCCAGCCCGTCGCAGTAATCCTCCCGCAGCAGCCGGGCCTTGCCCTCCACCATGCCGATCGCGCCCTCGTGACAGGCCGAGGCACACAGCCCGCAGCCGTTGCATTTATCTTCGTCGATCCGGATAATTCTCCGCTTCATATCGAAACCTCCTGTTTTGTTCTGATCAAAGCATAGCATCTCGAAAACGGATTGTATGTTGTATTTACAACAAAACAGAAAGTTTTAGAGAAAACGCGGGGTCAAAGCCAGCGGCCGGTGCGGGTGATGGAGGACAAAAGTCCGTCCAGACCCAACAGAATAAGGTAGATGCTGGAAAAATAGCGCAGGGTGGACAGGGTGAAAATCGGGCTCATCAACATCAGCAGCCCCAGAATCAGGCCGACGATATTGAGCGCGAGAGCGACCGAGATCCACCTGCCGGCGATTGGCCGGATGCGGTGAAGCTGAAACAGACGGGAGATGCAATGGGAGATGAACCAGAGCGGGAACAAAAGGGTCAGCACCATCGCGCCGGTGCGGGGATAGACCAGCAGCATGATTCCGGACATGACGCTGACGATGCCCGAAATCAGCGAGAGCACCGGGCCGAAACCGGTATATCGTTCCACCCGGATATAGAGCACAAGATCCGCGACCCCAAGCACAACGGCGGCGATGCCGTAGAGAAAGACCAGACCGGTCAGGATAAGGTTTGGATTGGCAAAGGCAAGAATCCCGAGCGCAATCAAAAAGATGCCGATCAAAAGGCCAATCCAGTCAAACGTCGAGTGTCTTTTCATCAGGATTCGCCTCCCGTCAGAATTTCCATAAACTCATCGCCGGTGATCGTTTCCTTCTCATAAAGGAACTGTGCCAGCGCATCCAACTTGTCGCGGTTTTCCTCCAGCAGTTTCCGCGCCTTCTCATGCTGCTGTTTGACCAGGTCCACCACCCGGCGGTCGATCTCCCGCTGGGTGTCGGGGGAACAGGCGAGCGAGGCGTCGGAGCCCAGATACTGATTGCTTACCGTCTCGAGCGCGACCATATCAAACTCCTCGCTCATCCCATAGCGGCTGATCATGGCACGCGCCAGCTTGGTGGCCTGCTCGATATCATTCGATGCGCCGGTGGTGATCTGGCCGAATACCAGCTCCTCGGCGGCGCGCCCGCCGGTATAGGTGGCGATCTTGTTTTCAAGCTCTTCCTTGGTCATCAGATATTTGTCGCCGGTCTCCACCTGCATTGTATACCCCAGCGCACCGGAAGTGCGGGGGATGATGGTGATTTTTTGTACCGGCGCGGAGTTGCTCTGACGGGCGGCCACCAGCGCGTGACCGATCTCATGGTAGGCGACCACCTTCTTTTCCTGGTCGGAGAGCACCGCGTTTTTCTTTTGATAGCCGGCAATAACCACCTCGATGCTCTCTTCAAGATCAGCTTCGGTGACGACGGTGCGCTCGTTGCGTACCGCCCGCAGCGCCGCCTCGTTGACAATATTAGCCAGTTCCGCGCCCGAGGCGCCGGTAGCCATCCGGGCGACGGTGCGAAAGTCCACATCCGGCGCAACCTTGATCTTCTTTGCGTGAACCTTTAAGATCGCCTCCCGTCCGGCGAGATCGGGCAGCTCCACCGGCACCCGCCGGTCAAACCGGCCGGGCCGGGTCAGCGCGGGGTCGAGGGATTCGGGCCGGTTGGTCGCAGCCAGAATGATGACGCCGGTGTTGCCCTCAAAGCCGTCCATCTCGGTGAGCAGCTGGTTAAGCGTCTGTTCCCGCTCATCGTTGCCGCCGTAGCCGCCGGAGTTTCGCTTTTGTCCAATCGCGTCGATCTCATCGATAAAGACGATACAGGGAGCCTTTTCTTTTGCCTGCCGGAACAGGTCCCGTACCTTCGAGGCGCCCATGCCCACGAACATCTCGACAAATTCAGAGCCCGAGATTGAAAAGAAGGGCACGTTCGCCTCACCGGCGACCGCCTTGGCCAGCATGGTCTTACCGGTACCCGGAGGGCCGACCAGCAGGATGCCTTTTGGCATCGACGCGCCGGCTTCGGTGTATTTCGCGGGGTTGTGCAGATAATCCACGATCTCCTGCAGGCTTTCCTTTGCCTCATCCTCGCCGGCGACGTCCGAAAAACGGATGCCTTGGGTTGAGGGAACATAGATTTTGGCGCTGCTCTTTCCCATGCCGAAGGAAAGCGCGTTCTTGCCGCCGGCCTGCTCGGTCAGCTTTTTGTTCATGTATTGACCGAGCGCGAAGAAGATCAGAATCGGCACCACAGCGGTCAAAAACAGGCTCAACAGCGGCGAGGTGGGCTCCTCAATGACTCGGTCGAATTTCGCGCCGCACTCATGCAGCCGCTCGGCCAGCGTGGGGTCCTCCATAACGCCGGTTTTGTACACCGTTGTTTCGTCCAGATTGGTGAATAGAATTTGGGTATCCTCTACCTGAACGACACCGATCTGTTTTTCTTCGATCATGTCCATAAAGGTACCGTAATCCACCTCTACGACATGACGCTGTGATAATAGCGGTGTGATGAATAGGTTGAAAACGAGGATGATGAGCAAGACAATGCCGTAATAATAAAGTAACGGCCTTTTGGGAGATTTGACCTCTTTCATTTTTCTCTCCTTCTATTTTGTGTTTTGCAGGGCGGCGATCTTTCGTGTCCTGCTTTGGAAAATCGGTACTCAGAATTATTTTACGATTTGGTCATTTTTGCCGCAATAGGCAAAAAGAGCGGCGTGTCCGGACAAAAAGGCCAAAGTGTAAAAATACACCTTGGCCTTTGTGAAGGATTCAGCCGTGTTTTTTGGGTGGGATGCCCTCGGTAATTAGCCGGAACACGGTTTGAACGATCTGATCTAGATTTTGAGTATCGGTCTGGGTCCAGCTGCGAAACAATCCGAGAATTGCCTGGCTGTGATAGCGCAGGATAAGCTGGGTCTCAAACCGCGGGATGTCCTGATAGAGCCCCTCGGTATCACAGATATGCTCGAACAAATTTTGCAGGTGTTGGGTTAGCATCGATTCGAGGTCGTCGCGATAGTTGCTTTGCAGCCCTTTTTTCATATAGGGCATCGACTGGATGGCGATGAGAAACAGATAACGCAGCTTTTCCAGCCCGTTTTCAAGACTTTGCACCTCCTGCATGGTTCGTTTGGAGTCCTGCTCGAGAATCCATCGAATCAGCGCGGGGATATCCTCAAAATGATAATAAAAGGTCTGACGGGTGATCTGACATTCCTCGACGATCTCCTTTACCGTCAGCCGTTTGACGCCCTTTTTCAGCAAAAGAACCTTTGTAGCGGTCGCGATGGCCTCCTTGGTGTCGGCGGTCAATAGAGATCCCTCCCATGTAATGAACGCGGTATAATTTTGAGATGATTCAATTATACCGTCCGATAAGACCTGCTGCAAGAGATGGAGCGAAGTCCATTCG
This sequence comes from uncultured Pygmaiobacter sp., assembly GCA_944386485.1. Taxonomy (GTDB): domain Bacteria; phylum Bacillota; class Clostridia; order Oscillospirales; family Ruminococcaceae; genus Pygmaiobacter. The sequence continues at coordinate 40,085 of CALXBG010000003.1, forward strand.
GGCGAGATGTCGAGATAGGGGAAGAGGGGAAAGCGAGAGCGAAGTTTCCCCGCAAAAGGTTGGTAGCGCAGCGAAGGCGCCGGGAGGGCGCTTGCAACCGAGCAGCCGGAGCAAGCGGGACCTTTTGCGGAAAAGGAGGAATGACGCAGCGGTATGAGAAAAGCCCGGCCTTTCGGCCGGGCTTTTTGAATGGAGCGCAGTCCATTCCGACGTGGCGGAGCGGGTGGGATTCGAACCCACGGTACCTTGCGGTACAACTGATTTCGAGTCATTTCCCCCTTGTGACTTTTGGTGGAAATTAAGCGAAGATGGAAGTACACAACGAAAGCCCAAAAGCTGCGGTATACTGCGGATTTTGGCTTCCGTTTTTCGTTTTTATTTGAA
>CALXBG010000004.1 GCA_944386485.1 uncultured Pygmaiobacter sp.
GGTGCCGGTGTCCCCGTCGGGCACCGGGAAGACGTTCAGCTCATCCACCTGACTGCGCTGGTTGGCGATGCTGTTCGCGCCGCTGATCATGCTGTCTCTCAAAACCGAACCTTTTATCATCTTGTGTCTACCCCTAATCTGTCGTTGTGTCGTTCTATCTGTCAGCAGACGATGTCGTCCACCGAGACGTTGATTCTGCGTACCTTCAGGCCGGTGGCGTCCTCCACCACATACCGGACCTTGTGGGTGATGCTTTTGACCACCGCCGCAATGTTCAGCCCATAGATGACCTTGATGTGCAGTTCGATGGCGAGCTTGCCGTCCTCCTCGGTCACCCGCACCCCCTTGTCAGGGAAATCCGAGCCGAAAACCATGCCCTTGACCGTGTCGGAGGGCCCGCTGGTCGCCATATCCGCGACCCCGTAACAGCTGCCGGCCGCGGCCGAGACGAGCCCCGCGAAGTAATCGCCGGTCATGCTGACCTTGCCCAGCGTATTGTAAAAGTTGATCATGCCGTTGCCTCCTTATTGGGTGGTTGTGACAGCCGTGAGCTGCTCCAGCTGATAAAAGACGTCGCTGACGGTCGGGTCGAGACCGCTCCAGCCCTTGGCGTAGGTCACCACCCCGTTTTTGAAAACCAACGGGATAAAGGGCATCTGGGCGGCAAAGGCGTTTTCAAACGCCGCGAGGGCGCCGCTGTCCGCCTTGAAGCCGTCGTAGGCCGCCAGCAACTCCTCCGACAGGGCCAGCCCGGTGCGGGCGTCCCCGCCGTCGGAGAAAAAGACATCCATATCCATATTATTATACAACTTTACTTCTCCGATGTACAGAGGGGCCTGCCCCGACAGGATCCGGTCGTGGTAGACCGCAAAATCCGCCTCCTCCTGCACCGTGACCTCGATGCCGCACTCAGCCAGCTGCTGGGCGATCAGGGTCGCGGTATACCGCTTGAAGGAGCTGCCCGAGTAGCACAGCAGGGTGAAGGAGAGCCGGTTTCCCCCCGCATCCTGGTAATAGCCGCTGGCCTCGTCGAGGGTGTAGCCCAGCGACTCAATCAGCGCGGCGGCCTCCTCGAGATCCGGCTCTTCGGCGAGGGTTGCCGCCTGCGCCTGGCCGGGGAACCGCGGGTTGATCACCCCGGTCGCGACATAGGCGCGGGAGTAGTAGGCCCGGTCGGCGATCTGCCGGCGGGAGATGGCGAGGTTGATCGCCCGGCGCATGGCCGGCTGGGCGAGAGGACTGTCCTCTCCGATCGCCTGGATGCCCAGAAAGACCAGATTGTTCAGGTTGTAATAGGCGGTGTTGCAGATATTGCTGCCGGCGAGATCGGCCTCCTGCTCCGAGGCGAACAGACTGATCGCCCCGATGTTGAGGGCTGAGACCATCGCGTCGTAACCGCCGATCTCCTCCAGCCGGATCGTCTCGAGCCCGGCGGGGGGATCAAAGCTCTCGTTGGCCACAAGATAGGCTCCCCGCTCATCCTCTGCCAGCGAATACCGCCCGCTCGAGGCAGGGGCGCTCTGGCCAACCTCGGACGCCCGCATCACCGGGATGTCCAGCAGATAGGCGAACAGGCTGTCCGGCTCGCTGAGGGTCAGGGTGACCAGATCCCCCGCGGCCCGCACCGTCTGCACCCCCGCAAACCGCCCGCCGAACAGCGTGCTGGTTCGCGCCGCCTCAATGCTCGCCGCCACATCCGCCCCGGTGATCGCGCTGCCGTCGGCAAAGCTGCCCTCGACCCGGATCTCGACGGTGGTGCCGCTCGAGACCACCGACTGCGCGACCTCATATTCAAGCTCGAAGTTGCCGGTGATCTCCACCAGGCTGTCATAGAGCAGCCGGGAATTTTGCAGCGTCAGCGCGCTGTCGGTCAGATAGGGATTGAAGCCCTCGGCGGCGGTGTAGGGCAGCACGAACTCCCCCGCGGCGGTGGTCTGCTGCGCGGCAGGCACCCCCGCCGTACCGGCGGCAGGCAGGCTGTCCTGCGCGCCGCCGCAGCCGGTCAGCACCAGCGCCGCCAGCATCAGCGACGCCAGCCGAAGACGGATGCTTTTCATCTCGCTCCCCCCCTTGTCGTAAAATCGGTATTTCATTATACCGCGTTTTGTCCCGGAAAAAAAGTCGTTTTATTCCTCTTCCCGGATCTGCTCGGCCGCGATGCAGCGGCCGGTGGCGTCCTCACAGGTAAAGAGCACCGCGTCCAGCCGGCAGGGCCCGCCCGCCACCGCGAACCGGACCGGGCGGTGGGTGCGCTGGCGGCGGATGGCCAGCGACGGCTCGACCCCGATCACCGAATCGACCGGCCCGGTCATCCCCACGTCGGTGATGAAGCCGGTACCGCCGGGCAGCACCCCGGCGTCGGCGGTCGGCACATGGGTATGGGTCCCGAAGACGGCGCTCACCCGCCCGTCGAGGTACCGGGCCAGCGCCTGCTTTTCGGCGGTCGATTCGGCGTGGAAGTCGACTACCCGGAACCGGGCGGTATCCTCCGCGAGCAGCCGGTCGGCGACGTCAAAGGGGCTGTCCACCGGCTCGAGAAACGCCACCCCCGACAGGTTGAGCACCGTCACCGCATACCGGCCGAAATCGAGGGTCACCCGCCCGGCCGCCGGCTCGAGATAGGGCAGGTTTGCCGGGCAGAGCAGCGCCTCGGTCTCCTCATACAGGCTCTCGGGGGCCCGGCGCAGCGCGTGGTTGCCGGTGGTCACCGCGTCCGCCCCGTGGGCGAACAGCTCCTCGGCGATCGACCGGGTGATCCCCACCCCGTCGGGATGGGCGTTCTCCCCGTTCACGATACAGACGTCCACCGAAAGCCGCCGGCGCAGCGCCGGCAGCCGGCGGCAGAGAAAGCGCAGCCCCGGCTCCCCGACGACGTCCCCGACACACAGCAGCTTCATGCCGACCCCTCCTTTTTCTAACCCCCATCATACCAGAACCGGGCGGGGAAGAAAAGCGCCGAAGGCAAAAAAAGGAGGCATAGCCTCCCTTTTTCATCTTGTCTGGTTGAGCTCGAACCGCTCGAAGAAACCGATCCATTGCCCGTCGCGGCCCCGGACCCCCTGCATATAGATCCGCAGATTCCGGGCGCTGACCCCGACAAAAACCTCTTTGCCGTTGCGCTGGATGCTCTCCCAGCCGGCCCGGATCCGCTCCTTGGCCTTTTCGGTGTCGTGACACTCAAAGAGGCTGCGGCCGATCAGCTCGTTGTAGCCCCGCTCCTCATAATAGTGATACCGCGCGTACCGGTTCATATACCGGATGATATACCCCCCGTCGACAAAGACGATGGGGTAGGGGTAGGAATCCAAAATTCCCGCCATGATCTCCTGTTCGCTCATCTGCGTCCCGCCTTTCTCCCGCCTTGGGCACGGGGTCAGTATTCTTCCTCTTCCATCTGCCGCCGGCTCTCCTCGATCTCCTGGCGCACCCAGCTGCTGGCCTCGGCCAGTCCCTCCTCCGAGAAGGGGTAACAGCGCTCCTCCCGCGGGGTGCTCTTCTCGCAGCAGTTCATCCCTTCCCAGATCACGACCCGCAGCCGGTCCTCATCCTTCTCGGGAAAGATCTTAAAGCCCAGCTTGCCGCCGTTGCCGGAAAAAGGGTTTTTCGCCCGGAAATAATCAAAACTCTCGATCCAGATCGGTTGGTGTTTCATCCTGTTTTTCCTCCTGTGCCGGCTCAAACCAGCATCCGGTCCCGGTCAGCCGGGCCCGCACCCCGAAGACACGGTCAATCCATCCCTGCTGCGTCAGCTGTCGCGGCGGCCCCGCCGCGACGAGCCTGCCGCCGTCCAGCAGTACCATCCGGTCGCTGTACCGCAGCGCGAGGGCCAGCTCGTGGATGACCAGCAGGATGCAGGCCCCCTGATCGGCCAGCCGCCGCAGCAAGCCCAGCAGCTCGAACTGGGCCCGCAGGTCGAGGTAGGTGGTCGGCTCGTCCAGCAGAATGGTACCGGCGTTTTGAGCCAGCGCCATCGCGAGATAGACCCGCTGCCGCTCGCCGCCCGAGAGCTCCCGCAGGTCCCGCTGCGCCCAGTCGGCGACCCCGGCGTCCGCCATCGCCCGCTCGACCGCCTGCCGATCCTCCGCCCGCAGCCGGCGGGAGAGCCCGAGATAGGGGAACCGCCCATGGCTGACCAGCGCGCGCACCGGGATGGCCGGGATCGGCCGCTGCTGGGGCAGAAAGGCGAGGGCACGGGCAAACTCCCGCCGCTGATACAGCTCCACCGGCTTCCCGTCGACCAGAATCCGTCCCGTTTCGGGGGTAATCCGGCGCGCCGCGGCCCGCAGCAGGGTCGTTTTGCCGCAGCCGTTGGGCCCCACCAGCGCGGTCAGACTGCCCGGACCGACCGAAAAGCTGATCTCCCCAAGCACCTGCCGTCCGTCGTAGCCGACGCCGACCCCATCAAACTCAATCATAGACCCGGCCCCTTCCCCGCCGCAGCAGCAGCCCGAGGAAGAACGGGCCGCCCAGCAGCGACATCACGATGCCCACCGGCAGCTCAAACGGGGCGAAGAGCAGCCGGGCGGCCACATCACACAGCAGTACAAACCCGGCCCCCGCCAGCGCCGAGGCGGGCAGCAGCCAGCGGTTGTCGGTGCCCACCAGCCGCCGGACGATGTGGGGCACCAGCAGCCCGACAAAGCCGAGCAGCCCGGCAAAGCTGACCGCCCCGCCCGCAAGCAGCGCCGCAGCGAGGATCGCCAGAAACCGCACCCGGCCCACCGCGAGCCCGAGGCTGGCGGCGGTCTCCTCTCCGAGGGCCAGCAGGTTCAGGTCCGAGGCGAGCAGCAGCGCCAGCAGCGCCCCCGCCGCGAGGTACCAGCCCGCCGCGGCCACCCCGTCGAGGGTCACCCCCGAAAAGCCGCCCAGCAGAAAGCCGGTCGCCCCGACGGCGTCGTCGGGAAACAGCAGGGTCAGCGCGTCGATGCCCGCCGACAGCATGCTGCTCACCGCGACCCCCGCGAGGATCAGGGTGGTGCGGGAAAGCCCCGCCCGCATTGCCAGCAGATAGATAAAGAGGGTGGTTGCCAGCGCGCCGAAAAAGGCGGCCGCCGGCACCAGCGCCGCAGCAGCCGGAAAGGCCCCCGCGACCAGCATCGCGGCAAACCCCGCGCCCGCATTGACCCCGATGACATTGGGGCTGGCCATCGCATTGTTGAGCACCGCCTGAATCAGCGCGCCCGCCATCGCAAGGGCCGCACCCGCCGCCGCACCCGCAACGGTGCGGGGCAGCCGGACATAGAGCAGAATCCGCCGCACGGTGTCCTGTCCGTCCTCAAACAGCGAGCCGACCAGCTCGCCCAGCGAAAAGCTCTGGCTGCCGAACCGCAGGCTGGCCGCCGCCGCGAGGATCGCCACGGCCCCCAGCAGCACAAGCAGCGCTGCGCGGCCCTCAGTCGATCTGGCCGGCAAGGTCGGGATACAGGATCTTCGCGAGGTACGCATAACTCTCCCCCCAACGCGCGTTCGGCTTATAGTGGAACAGCTCCTTGGGCAGCACCTCGACCCGGTCGTTCTTGACCGCCGTCAGCCCCGCCCAGGCCGGATTCGATTCAAAATTCGCCTCGAGGTAGGCCAGCGCCTCCGCCTCGTCCCCCATCGTGACGATCAGGATGACGTCGGGATCGGCGGCGAGGATCTCCTCCATGCTCAGTTCTTCCAGCAGGCTCTGGTACCGCTCGACCAGGTTGTCCGCCCCGAGATCGGCGAGGATCGCTCCGGCCAGCTGGTCGGCCCCCTTCGCCTTGACCCCGGTCGCATAGGCCCGCAGCAGCAGCACGCTGGGCTGCTCTTCCCCGGCGGTCAGCGCCCGGACCCCCTCAATCTGCCGCTCAACCTCAAGGGCGTTCTTCTCATAGAGATCCTCCCGCCCGGTCAGCGCGCAGAACTGCTCCATCATCTCAAGATAGTCCTCGAAGGTGTCCACCCGGTAATAGGCGTGGGGCGCCCCCGCGTCGACGAGCGCGTCGTGCAGCTCAACCTGCGCGGCGGTATCGGCCGAGAGGATCACAAAGTCGGGGGCGGCGGCCAGAACCTCCTCCAGCGCCGGGCTCTTGACGCTGCCGATGATTGCGACCTCCTCCCCGAGCGCAAGGCCCCGTTCCTCCACCGCGTCGCTGGTCGTGCCGACCAGCGTTCCGCCGGCGAGGGTCCATGCCTCGGCAAAGCTGCCGTAGAGCGAGACCACCCGGTCCCAGCTCGTCAGCTCGACCTCATAGCCCAGCGCGTCGGTGAACTGCACCGCCTGCTCCGGCGCGCTCTCACTCGGATCTGCGCTCTGCGCGTCGTTCGTTTTGCCGCTGCAGCCGGCCAGCAGCAGTACCGCGAGCAGCGCCGCGGCAATCCTCTTAAATCCTCTCATCCGATGAACCTCTCGTTTCTCAGTATTCTATCCCCGCCCGCGCGCCGACGCCCCGGTCATAGGGGTGCCGCTCGGCCCGCATCTCGGTGATGTAGTCCGCCGCCTGCCGCATCCATTCGGCGGGGTCACGGCCGGTGAGGACGATCTCCCGCCCGGCGGGCCGGTCGAGAACAGCGCTTTTCAGCAGCAGCTCGTCCACCATCCCCAGCGCGCAGGCGGCACAGCACTCGTCGAGGATCAGCAGGTCGCAGTCGGCCGCAAGGGCCGCGCGCAGCACCGTGTCCTGTTCCCGGCGGGCCAGCGCCTTTTCCTCGGCGGTCATCTCAAAGACAAATTTTCCCCCCGTGCTCCCGGCAAAGACCTGCGCGCCGAGGGTTTGCAGCGGCGAGATCTCACCGCTTTGCCCGTCCTTGAGAAACTGGACCACCGTCACCCGCAGCCCGGCGCCCAGCGCCCGCAGCGCCAGACCCATCGCCGCGGTGGTCTTGCCCTTTCCCACACCGCAGTAAAGATGTACCAGACCGCGCTCCATCCGCCGACCTCCCCCAAAAAACTCTGTCCCAGTTTACACCACCGCGCGCCGGGGTGTCAACCTTGCCCGGCGCGGCGAAAAACGCTACAATAATAAAAAAGGAACAGGAGGGGATCGGCTTGCGTCTGCTGGTGGTGGAGGATGAGCCCAATCTGCGCCAGTTGTTGGTGCAGCAGCTGCGGGAGGCACATTACAGCGTCGACGACTGCGCCGACGGGGAATCGGCGCGGGACTATCTGGCCGGCGCGGAGTACGACGCGCTGATTCTCGACATCATGCTGCCGGGCATCAGCGGCCTTGCGCTGCTGCGGGAGCTTCGGGCGGCGGGGGACGCCACCCCGGTGCTGCTGCTCACCGCGCGGGACAGCGTCGGAGACCGGGTGGCCGGGCTGGACAGCGGAGCCGACGACTATCTGGTCAAGCCCTTCGCCTTCGATGAGCTCGCCGCCCGTCTGCGGGTGCTGCTGCGCCGCCGCTCGGGCGGTGCGGCCAGCGATCTGTTTCGTGTCGCCGACCTCGAGGTGGACTGCGCCCGGCGCACCGTGACCCGCGCCGGGGTGCCGATCAGCCTGTCGGGAAAGGAGTTCGCGATCCTCGAATATCTGATCCGCAACGCCGGCATCGTCCTCTCGCGGGACAAGATCGGCCGGCACATCTGGAACTACGATTATGAGGGCGGCTCGAACGTCGTCGACGTCTATATCCGCTATCTGCGCAAAAAGCTGGACGACGGCTATTCCCCGCGGCTGATTCACACGGTGCGGGGCGCGGGCTATGTGCTGCGGGAGGAAGTATGAAGCGACTGTCGATCAAACTGCGGGTGACCCTCTGGTTCACCCTCCTGATGGTGCTGCTCAGCGTCCTCTCCCTCGCGCTGCTGCTCTACGGCAGCGCCCAGTCCGGCCTCGCCGCCCGGCGGGAGCTGCTGGTGAGCATGGTCGAGGACAGCGAGCGGGAGCTTGAAGCGGACGGCGAGGCCCTCGATGTCGACCGGGACCTCGTCGCCTTTGAGGACGGGGTCTATCTCTCGGTCTACGACGCGGCAGGGGTGCCGCTCTACGGCATGGTCCCCCGCAGCTTCGACAACAGCCAGCCCTTCGCCGACCGGCAGCTGCGAACCCCCGAGAGCGAGGGGACCCGCTGGTATCTCTACGACGCCCGGTTCGAGATCGAGGGCTACGGCACCTGCTGGGTGCGGGGCATCTGCGAGGCGCAGGCGGTGGACAGCACGATCGGCCGGGTCGTCCAGCTCGCGCTGGTCATCCTGCCCTTCTTCGTGCTGCTCTCGGCGATCGGCGGGTATCTTTTGACCCGCAGCGCGCTGCGGCCGGTGCGGCAGATCGCGCAGACCGCCCGGCAGATCAGCGAGGGCAACGACCTCTCCCGCCGGATCGCGCTGGGGGAGGGGCGGGACGAGATCTATACCCTCGCCGCCGAGTTCGACCGGATGTTTGCCAGGCTTGAGCGGGCGTTTGAGAATGAAAAGCAGTTTACCGCCGACGCCTCCCACGAGCTGCGGACCCCGGTGTCGGTCATCCTCTCCCAATGCGAGTACGGCCTCTCTCATCCCGGCGACGAGCGGCAGTCCCTCGCCGCCGTCGAGGCCCAGGCGGAGCGGATGGCCGCGCTGATCGGTCAGCTGCTGACCCTCTCCCGGGCTGAGAGCCGCCGACAGCAGCTCACCCCCGAGCCGGTGGATCTGAGCGGTCTTGCCGCCGCGGTGGCAGAGCAGATCGCCGAGCAGGCGGCCGAAAAGCAGATCACCGTCGGCGCTCAGATCGAGCCCGGCATCACCCTGATGGGGGATCAGACGATGCTGATGCGGCTGCTGATCAACCTGATGGAGAACGGGGTGCGGTACGGCCGCGTCGGCGGCTGGCTGAAGCTGACGCTGCGGCGGGAAGGGGAAGAGATTCTCGGCTGCGTCGCCGACGACGGCCCCGGTATTCCGCCCGAGCAGCAGTCGCTGGTCTGGCGGCGGTTCTGGCAGGCCGACCCCTCCAAGAGCGGGGAGGGCGCGGGGCTCGGTCTCGCGATGGTCAAATGGATCGCCGAGGCCCACGGCGGCCGGGTCTGGCTCGAGAGCGTCCCCGGCGAGGGTGCGAGGTTCTATTTCGCGCTGCCGCAAACGGTAGGCTGACCTTTTTTCAACCACACCAGCGCCTTGCGGGGCGCTGTTTTTTATGAAAAAATTTTTTCAAACTTTAATCCGACTTTAATCTTTGCCGGGTATACTCTGGTTGTAAACAGAAAACGACCCCCCTTTTTTAGGGGGATAACCCTAAAATCCCAAGGAGGAAAGCAAGATGAAAAAGAACAGAATCCTGATCGCCGCCGCCCTTTCCCTCGCGCTCGTCTTCGCGCTGGCCGGCTGCGGCGCGACCCAGTCCACCGCCGGAAACGGCAGCTCGCTGCTCTCGCCGGTCGCAGCGCCCGGCAACCAGGTGCTCGCCGACGTCGCCGGCTCCGACAGCGACTATCTGACCGGGGAGGAGGCAAAGCAGATCGCCCTCGAGGACGCGGGGCTCGCAGCCGACGCCGTCACCTTCCTGCGGGTCAAGCTGGATCTGGACGACGGCCGGGCCGAGTACGACGTTGAATTCTACCAGGGCCAGACCGAATACGACTATGAGATCGACGCCGTGACCGGCCAGATTCTCTCTTGTGACCGGGACATCGAGTCCTACCAGCCCTCGTCGTCCGCTCAGTCCACCGCGAGCGGCCAGATCAGCCTTGAGGACGCCCGCCAGATCGCCCTCTCCCACGCCGGTCTCACCGCCGATCAGGTCACCTTCGTGAAAGAGGAACTGGGCTATGATGACGGCCGGGCCGAGTATGAATTTGAGTTCTACCAGGGCACAAGCGAGTATGACTACGAGATCGACGCCGCGACCGGCGAGATCCGCGGCTTTGACCAGGATGCCGAGTACTATGCGCCCCAGACCCAGACCGCCGGCAGCGAGATCTCCGCCGCCGACGCAAAGGCGATCGCCTTTGCCCACGCCGGGGTCAGCGAGGCGGATGCCCGCGGTCTTGAGATGGACATCGACCGGGACAACGGGCGAACCGTCTACGAGTTCGAGTGGGAGATCGGCCGGGTTGAGTACTCCTGCGACGTCGACGCCGCGACCGGCGAGGTCGTCGGCTTTGAGCGGGACGCGGACTGACCAATAGATACACAAAGAGCCGCAGGGAAAATCCTGCGGCTCTTTTTTCTGCAAAAAAACACCGGAGCAAGGCGTTTGCCTTGCTCCGGTGTGGTGCGCCAGGAGGGACTCGAACCCCCGACCTTCTGGTTCGTAGCCAGACACTCTATCCAGCTGAGCTACTGGCGCGGATGCATTGATTATAATACCACCCGTCCTAGCATTTGTCAATCCCTTTTTTCCAAATCTTCTGCTTTTTCCAGCAAACGGCGATCTGCGTCGTAGGTGAGCAGCGCCATCGCCTCGGCCACCGGGACAAAACGGGCGATCCGGATCTCCTCCGGCTGCGGCCGGGTATCGGCCCCCAGCGCCCGGGCCCGGAAGTAGACGACCTCCTTCATCACCCCGCGGCAGGGGGAATAATGATTGGTCTCCCGATAGCCCGGCAGGATCTGGATCTCAACACCGGTCTCCTCGAGCACCTCCCGGCAGGCGGTCTGCTCCTCGCTCTCGCCCGGCTCGACATGCCCTTTCGGAAAGGCCCAATGGCCCCCCGCCCGGTGCTTGACCAACAACACCCTGCGCCCCGCCTCGTCCTCGAGGAAGCACAGCGCTCCACAGCTCTTTTCCTGCCGCATCCCGTTTCCTTCCTTTCCCGCCGGCCGGATTTGTCTTTCCCGCCGGGATCTGATATAATGACAGAGTTCATGATTTAAGTCTATAAAAAGGAGTCCTGTCCATGCCGAGCCTCAACGCCCTGCTCAACATCATCGGGCTGATCGCGATCATCGCCATCGCCATTCTCATCTTCTACTTTGCCGCCCGCAGCCAGAACACCGACGCCTCGACCCCCGGCGCCAAGCGCCAGCGCACCGACGCGGGGGTGGACGCGACGCTGCGCGCGCTCTCCCGGTATGCCGCCTCTCACGGCTTCAAGCTGCTGCGCCCGGCCCATTTCTGCGCGGGACAGCGGGAGGCGGAACTCGACGCGGTGCTTGTGACCTTCAACGGCCTGGTCGGGGTGCGCTGCCTGGGCTACAACGGCGAGATCTTCGCCAACCCCGGTGAGGCCGAGTGGCTCTGGGTCACCGGCGAGGGCCGCGAGCGGATCCCCGATCCGGTCGCCCAGTGCGCCGCCGACGCGCGGGCGCTGCGGGACGTGCTGATGCAGGACACCAAGCTTCGCAGCGTGCCGGTCGAGTGCCTGCCGGTCTTCACCGATAAATCGGTCCAGCTCTCGGTGCCCAAGAGCCTGTCGGTGCTCCGGCGCACCCAGCTGATTCCGCTGCTGGAGCAGCAGAAATACCTCGAAGACCGCGGACTCGATGTCGAGCGGGTCTGCGCGCTGCTCGAGGCGGCCCGCAAAAACTAAACTTTGATCTTCAGTATACCACAAAGGTCCCCGGTTGGCAAAACCGGGAACGGTCAAAAAGGCGCTTTGTCCTGTGGGGCAGGGCGCCTTTTTTAGGGCCCGGCAAAGAGAAAACCCGCAGCTTATCGCTGCGGGTTTTCTTCAAGGGGTGTGTTTTGGTGTGAGGAGGAATCATGTACAGAAATCCGGTTGCGGCTTCCGTCTTTCTGTGATTCTCATTATAGGGTCCAGTTGAGACGGTTTTATGAAACGCTTGTGAATAAAAAATGAATTGAGAGAAAATTCTGTGTGCGTCTCATCCGAGCAGCGCGGCCGTCTCCTCCTCGCCTGCGCCGCGGTCGATCGCCGCGATCGCCGCCGCCGCGCCCTCAAAGGGACCGACCGCCACCAGGCCGACCAGCCGGCCGCCGTCAAACAGCAGCTTGCGGTACCGCTCGCCCTCCTGGCGCACAACCTCCCGCAGCCCTTCACCAGAAAGGCGGCCCGCCGAAAAGAGGGTAAAGTGTTCCATGGAAAGGGCGGTTGCCGGCACCGGCTGACGGTAGGCAGCGCCCTTCGCCCCGCACATCGTCGCCCCCGCGACCGTCCCCATCTCGAGCGCGGCGTTCCACAGCCCGGCTACCCGGCCGTCAAACTCGGCGCAGTCTCCCGCCGCGCAGATGTCGGGATCGCTGGTCTGCATCCATGCATCGACCTGAATACCCCGGTCGATCTTCAGCCCGAGCTGGCGGGCGAGGGTCAGCTCGCTGCGGATTCCGGCGCTGACCAGCACCAGATCGGCCGCGATCTCCTCGCCGCTTGAGAGGGTGGCTCCCGTCGGGGTGACCTGCGCGACGGAGCAGCCGGTTTGCACCCGGATTCCCTCCTGTTCCAATGCGGCGCGCAGCCGTGCGGCGCCCTCATCATCTGCCTGCGGGCCGACCAGCCGAGCGCCCAGCTCGACCATCTCGACCGTGACGCCCCGCGCGTGCAGGCCCAGCGCGGCCTCGACCCCGAGGATGCCGCCGCCGACCACCAGTACCCGGCTGCCGGGCCCGGCCGCCTCGACCAGTTCCATCGCGTCGGCAAACCGCCGCAGCACCCGCACCGGCACCGCGCCCTCCGTGCCCTGTACCGGGCAGAAGGCATTCGCGCCGGTGGCGAGCAGCAGCCGGTCATAGGGGATCCCCCGCCCGTCGCTCAGTCTGACACAGCGTTTTTCCGGGTCAACCGACACCGCCTGTGCGTCGCAGATCAGCCGGATCTTGTTTTCCTCGTACCAGCCGAACGGTTTCACCGCAAGGGCCTCAAAATCCGCCTCGCCCGCGACAAAATCCGACAGGCCCGGCCGGTTGTAGGGGATGATTCCCTCACCGCAGATCATCGTGATCCGGGCGGTGCGGTCCCGCCGGCGGATCTCCTGCGCGGCGCTCAGCGCCGCAGCACCGCCGCCGATCAGCACAAACCGCCGGTCACTCGCGCCGGCGACGGTGCCGTCCTCCGCCACCGGGACAAACGCCTCGACCCCCGCGCCGCAGACCGGGCAGGGAACCGGCGGGTTCTCTCCCTCAAAGATCTGACCGCAGACGGTGCACTTCCACCGCCCCGAGGGCTTGGTCGCAGCCGGTTCCTCCTCCAGCAGGGTGAAGGCCTCGGCCCCCGCGCCGCAGACCGGGCAGGGGACCGGTGGGGTCTCCCCCTCAAAAATTTGCCCGCAAAGGCTACACTTCCATCTCTTTTTCATCCGCTCTCCGCCTTTCCTTGCCGATCAACTGAAAACGGGACGGGCCGAACGCATGCGCCGACCCGCCCCGCCGCTCTGGGGTTTGCTTACTCGGTGACCTCTTCAAACGCCTCGGCCCCCGCGCCGCAGACCGGGCAGACCTCGGGGCAGGTCTCGGCCTCGATGATCTCGTCGCAGACGGTGCATTTCCACTTTTTCATATGGGCGCATCTCCTTTTTTATCATTTACTCAGGGCCTTGCGCCCCGGTACTATTACTATACTATGTTCGGCCAAAAAAATCCGTTGGTTTTCCAACATTTTATAAAAATATTCTCTCTGCCTGCGGTGTGAAAATTGTGTGATGGAAGGCGGGCGAGGGCGGGCGCGGTTGATTTTTTGCCGATTTTCGTGTAACATATTTTTATCTATGACGATCTGCGGCGCGCGGCGTTGTCCGCCCTGTCCGCCGGAAAGGAGTTCTTTTCTATGGCTATCGTTGCCCCTTCGCTGCTCGCAGCCGACTTCGCGCATCTGGCGCGGGATTGCCGCATCTGTCTGGACGCGGGCGCTAAATTTCTTCATTTTGACGTGATGGACGGTCACTTCGTGCCGAATATCAGCTTCGGCGCGCCGGTGTTGACCAGCATCGCGAAAGCGGTGCCCGCCTTTTATGACGTACATCTGATGCTGACCGATCCGCTGGACTATGTTCCGATGTTCCTCAAGGCGGGTGCCTCGATGATCACCTTCCACCTTGAGGCAAACAGCCCGGTGGACAAGACGATCGAGGCCATCCACGCCGGTGGGGCGCAGGCAGGCATCGTGATCAAGCCCGCCACCCCGGCCGAGGATGTTTTCCCGTGGCTGGACAAGGTCGAGATGGTGCTGGTGATGAGCGTTGAGCCGGGCTTTGGCGGTCAGAAGTTCCAGAGCGGTGCGCTGGACAAGCTCTCTGCGCTGCGCGCGCAGGCGGTCAAGATCGGCCGTCCCGAGCTGCTGCTCGAGGTGGACGGCGGCATCGACCGGACCACCGCCCCGCTCTGCGTCAATGCGGGCGCCAGCGTGCTGGTCGCCGGCTCGGCGGTCTTCGGCGCGGCAGATCCCGCGGCCGAGGTCGACTTTTTGCGGTCCCTGTGAGCCTGGGGCCGATCCCGCCGGCGCAGCCGGCATGGCGCGGGTGCGCCGGAAAGGTTTTTTGTCTATGAGCAAGGAAAAAAATCCCCGCCTGCGGCATCCGGATTTTGCAGCCAACTGTGACTTTCTGTTCGGCCTGTTTCCGCTTGCCTTCATGGCGATCTATCTGTACGGGCCCCGCCCGGCGCTGATGCTGGCGGTCAGCCTGCTGACCGCGGTGCTCTGCGATCTGGTCGTGGCCCGCCTGCGGGGCCAGCGGTACGACGCGAGCGAGAACTCCTCGCTGGTCTTCGCCGCGACCTTTACCCTGATGCTGCCCGCCAGCGCCGGCTACTACATGGTGGTGGCCGGGGTGCTCGTCGGCATCGGGCTGGGCAAGCACGCGTTCGGCGGCGCGGGCAGCTATCCGTTCCAGCCCGCCGCGCTGGCCTATGCGGCGGTCACGGTCAGCTGGCCGGACCAGATTTTCCGCTATCCGACCCCGTTCTCTTCGATCGGGCTGCTGGACACCTCGAACGCCAGCTTTACCGAGTCCACCAACCATATCCTTCAGGCGGGCGGCGTGCCGAACATCCCCTCGCTGGATCTGCTGCTGGGCAACTATGCCGGCCCGATGGGGGCGACCTTCTGTCTGGTCATCGGGGCGGTGGCAATCTATCTTCTGCTCAAGCGGCGCATCAGCCTGAGCCTGACCGTTTCTTTCCTGGTCACCTGCGCGCTGGTCAGCTTCTGCACCCCCCGCACGCTGGCGGTCTCCCGTCTGACCCTGATGAAGTATGAGATGCTCTCGGGTGCGCTGATCTTTGCGGCGGTATTTCTGCTGGGCGAGTCGGTGAGTGCGCCCAAGAACCGGCTGGCCCGGATTCTCTATGGCGTACTGACCGGATTTTTGACCATGATGTTCCGGATCTACGGCTCCTATGAGCTGGGGGTCTGCTTTGCGCTGCTGCTCTCCAGCGCATTCAGCGGCTACCTCGACCGGCTGTGCAGCCGGATCTCCTTTGGAAGGAGGGCACGGGGCGTATGAGACGAAATCTGAGTGTCTACCTCTCGGAAAATATGGACCGGCTGATGCGCCGGGATCGGTTTTTCTTCAACAATCCCGTCTTTTTGCAGGGATTGGGTCTGGCGCCGGTTGTGGTGGCAGCCTATAACCTGCACAATGCGCTGGTGCTCTCGCTGGCCGCGGCGATCCTGCTGACCCCCACCCGGGTGGTCGCGGCGCTGCTGGCCCGGCGCTGCTATCCGCGCTTTCGCGGCCCGCTCTACGCGCTGACCGCCTCGGTCCTCTACATCGGGGCCTGGTTTTGCTGCCGCGCGGTCTTCGGGGTCGGCATCCAGACGGTGGGTATCTACCTGCCGCTGCTGGTGGTCGAACCGATCATCATCAAGCGGTACGAGCGCACCAAGCTCGAGCGGGTGCCCACCGCGCTGCGAAAGGGTCTGCTGACCACCGCAGGATTCCTGCTGGCGCTGCTTCTCGTCGCCGCGGTGCGCGAGTTGCTGGGCACCGGCACGCTGCTGGGCCACCCGGTACTGGGCGGCGCGCCGCTGCCGATGGCGCAGCTGACCTGCGGGGGCTTCTTCGTGGTCGGCCTGCTCGCAGCGCTCTGGCGCGGGATGCGGAACCTCTTTAAGCGAATTGTGAGCATGGAGGCGAATACCAAATGACGATACTGCGGCCCGTGTTCACCTTTTTCCTCTACGCGATCCTCGCCGTCGCGGCGCAGAACGCGATCTTCTCCCGCGCGCTGGGGGTCTCGCGGCTGGTCAAGATGGTCGAGGACGGCTCGGTCGAGCTGTTCAAGTTCGGCCTGCTGCTCGCGATTGTACAGTTTTTCAGCAGCCTGCTGGGCTATTTCGTCAGCCACCTGCTGCTGCAGCTGGATCTGTCTTACAAAACGGCGTTTCTGCCGCTGGTCCTGGTACTGTGCAGCACCGTCGTCTTTCTGCTGGTGCTGCTTGCCATTGCCCTCGCGGGCAACCGGATCGCCGCGCGGGACTACCTCGAACTGCTGCCGATGGCGACCTTCAACTGCTGCATTATCGGCGCGCTGCTGCTGACCACCACCGGCGGCTATACGCTGCTGCAAACCCTCGGCTTCGCACTGGGCAGCTCTGTGGGTTATGTGCTGGCGGTCATTCTGGTCAACGAGGGGCAGCGCAAGATCCAAAACCGCAACCTGCCCGCGGCTTTCCGCGGACTGCCGATCACCCTGATCTATATCGGGATCCTCGCGCTGGCCATCTACGGCTTTACCGGCCATACCCCGGCGATCTGATCAGACCCCGTTTTTGAAGGAGGACACGTTGTTGAAACGGAACAAACCTGTCAAGATCAAGCGGTATCGGCGCAGCTTTTCCGGCGCCGGGGACCGCAACAATCTGCTGCGCCGGATCGCGTTTTGGTGCGCTGTTCTGGCGGTCGTCTTCGCGCTGGGCTGGCTGATCGCCAAGCCCGGGCTGGATCTGGCCTCGTCGATCTGGTACGGCTATAAAAATAGGGATGACTCCAGCTCGCAATCCGCTGCCAGCGGATCCTCGCAGGTCTCCTCTCTGCCGGAGGGCGGCGGCGCCGACAGCGCCCCTGACAGCACACCCGAGCAGCCGCAGGCCGACTCGGTCAGCTGGGCCTCGGTGGCCCTCTCCTCGGTCGACACCCCCGAAAAGGCGGCAGAGCTTGCCAATCGTCTGGCCGAGCAGGGAATCACCCACGCGGTGCTGACCCTCAAGGATGACCGCGGCTATCTGTATTACAACTCCACCGTCCCGCTGGCCGCAAGCGCAATCTCTTCCGCCGCGGTCGACGCCGGCTCGATCGCCGAGACCTTCCGGCAGGCGGGGATTACGCCGGTGGCGGGCCTGTGCGCCTTTAAGGACAGCCTGGCTCCCTACGCCGACCGCTCGGCGGCGGTCAAATACGGCAACGAGGAAAATGTCACCTGGCTGGATACCTCCGCCGAGCTCGGGGGCAAGCCCTGGCTGAACCCCAACTCTGCGGTCGCCCAGCAGTATATCGCCGATCTGATCGCCGAGGTGCGGGATCTTGGCTTTGACACGGTGCTCGTCCAGAACCTTCAGTTCCCCGAGGGCTACGGCCTTGAGCTGGCCGGCTATGGCGAGATGACCGTTTCCCGGTCCGAGCTGCTTGCCCAGCTGGGGCAGCGGTATCAGGCGATCGAGGGGGTCGAGGTCTGGTTCGAATTCCCGGCCAGCGCCATCCTCGGCCAGTCGCTTACCGGATATGACGCCTCTCCCGCCGGCTTTGGGCTCGAGCGGGTGATCGCCCGCCTTGACGCCGGCACGACGGTCAATGAGGCAGGGGAGACGGTCAGCGTTCCCCCTGCGACCGATGCCGAATCGCTCGCCGCTCTCTTCGCGCCGCTGCGCGACGGCGGGGTCCAACAGGCCGGGCTGCGGATCAACGGCCTGTCGGGCGAGGCGCTGACTGCCGCCGGAGAAACGGCGCGGCAGACGGGCTTTGTCTGCTTCTTCCCGGCAGTCTGACCGGAGCAAAAGGGGTGAGGGGAGATGTTTGTTCGCACCGCGAAGGAGGGGGATCTCGACGCCCTCTATGCGCTCTGCTGTGAGCAGGCGGCCCATGCGCTGCCGCAGGAGATCTTTTCCGCGATCTTTTCCGCCGCGCTGCACGACAGCCGCCGCCGTCTGGTGGTCGCGGTTGAGGACGCGCAGATCGTCGGCTATGCCGATCTGATGCTCGAGCTGCCCCTCTCCCGGTGCAGCATGTCCGCGGTGCTGCTGGATCTCTATGTCACGGCGCCGCAGCGAGGCCGCGGGATCGGTACCGGGCTGCTGATCGCCCTGTTTCGACAGGCGCAGTCGCTGGGCTGCGGCGAGCTGGCGGCCTCCTGTCAGCGGGTCAATGTCCGCGGCCGGGAATTTCTCGAGCGGCAGGGCTTTGTGCTCAGCCGGCACAGCTTCACCCGCCCGCTGGGAGACGGGACAAAAAACAAATAATGCAAAAAGAGGACCGGGGCACAGCCCGGTCCTCTCTTTTCCTTTGATCCGCTCAGCGCTTCGGCGTTTCGCGGCGGTAGGTCATCTGCTCGGATTTTACCGCGCGGCGGCGACGGCGGCGACGGCGCATCGACATCTGTCTGCGCGCCGATACGATCAACACCGCCAGAGAAGCGGCGGCCGCTGCGAGCGCCACCCAGGTCACCCAGCCGCCGTTGTCCTTCTGCTGTACCGTGCCGACCGCCGGCACCGCCTGTGGCGTCTGCTCTCCCTCGGCCACAAAGGAATAGGTATCGCCGGTACAGCGCACCCCATCCTCCAGTTCGGCGAAGAAAGCGTAATAATAGGTCTTGCCGTTCTCCAGATCGGCCCCCAGCTGCCCGGGGCGGTAGCTCATCGAGAAACCGCGGCTCTCATTGGCCGCATTGTAAACCGCATCCACCGTTTCGCTGGTCAGCTCGGTCAGCGCATCGGGGCTCTCGCCAAAAAGCAGGCCCACCCGTGCGACGTTATAGTCCGCGCCCTTCCAGACGCTCGCCCACAGCTCGACACCCTCCTCGTCCTGTACCGGGCTCATCGGGTTGACCGCAGCCCCGAGGTACTCAAACGGCTCGCCGTTGTATGCGTACCGGTTGCACTTTATGTAATCCCGGCCGCCGGTGTGGGTGTCCCCATAGCTGTTGCCCAGGAAATACCAGTTGCCGTCCACCGTGTTGCCGGTCTCGAGCACCAGCCGGTCGCCGCTCTCGGTGATCAGCTCGGTCCACCAATGGGCTGTTTGGCTTCCGGTGCTGCCGCGATATCCCCGCACCAGCTGCGCGTGGTAGCCCAGATGGATCGCCAGCGCGCAGATCGCACCGTTATAGATGTTGCACTGTCCGCCCGCCTCGACAAAGCAGGAGTAGACATAGCTGCCGGTATGGTAGCCGTCATAGACCAGATTATTGTGGATCCACTCGACGGCCCAGGCTATCTTTTCCGCGTCGGAGGCCTCGGCCAACCCCGCCTGCGCGATCGCCTCGTCCAGAATCTGCCCGTCCTCCTCTGAGAGATAGGCGACGCCGTTGCGGACGTTCAGCGACTCAACCGAATAATCGGTACTGCGGATCTCCTCATCACCCGAGAGCGCATCGATGATCTCAAAGCAGCCGGAATCGTCCGGCTCCACCGTCTCCAGCAGCGCATCCAGCGCGTCGATCTGCTCCTGCGGGATCGAGATGGTAGACGGTTCGGTCTCGGGGTAGACCTCGCTGAGCGCCGCGCTTGCCGGCGCGGCCAGAGTGAAAAATGCCAGTACTGCCGCCAATAACAACGCGGTCCAACGTCCTGTCATTTGTGCACCTCCTCTTTTTTTCATTTTATCATGAATCACGAAAGGCCGGTACAGAAACTCCGATATTTTCCATGAATTTTTATAAATTCGACAAAAATATATAACAATTATATCTATTTAACGTCATTTAGCACAGCATCAACATGAAAAATACGTCGAAAATGTCAATGGAAATCGGGCCGTAAACCGGATATAATAAAGACACAGAAGGAAACCAAGGCATCCGGAAAACGGATGGCCGCAGACCCTGAACAGGGGGCTGCTGGCAAAGAAAGTCCGGAGGGACGGAGGCCGCAACGACAGAAAGGAGTGAGTCCGGTGCACACTTTTGAGCGCAGCGATCACGGAGAGCCCGGCCATTTCCTCTGCAAGGCGGCGGCATAATCCAGACAGGCGTGATTTTATAGTTTATGAAAACGAAAGGCGCCTCTGAAATATCACAAACTGTGTGATAAGGAGTGTCGGCCAAAGTACCGCAGCAAAGCTAGATTGATCCAGCTGCCTTGCAGATGCCGGATCCCAAAATTTCAGATAGATGAAGTTTGTAGAAGGTTTGAAGATTTCATTCACCCAAACGTAGAGGGAAACACCAATGTTTTAAGATCAGTCCATTTTAGGGCATTTGGTAAGAAAACCTCAACATTCCGTGGATCTATCCGAAAAACAACTGCGAAATTTATCTCACAAGTTTTAGGAAAGGCACTACTCCAATGATGATCTGAGTAATCAGCCGCCCCGCGAAAGCCGGGCGGCTGATTTTGTATTCACGCGGGGTACGGCTTGCCCCAGACGGGCATCTACCGCGCGCCGGGCAAAAAACAAGGCGGAGAATCCTCACCGGGTTCCTCCGCCTTTTCTTCATTCTTGATTCTTGTCCCAAAGCCTGTATCAGCCCGCGGCGATCTCCCGCAGCGGCTCATAGAGGTCGGCCGGCGCAGCCAGCATGTCACAGTTTTGGGGCAGCGCCGGTGCGCGGCCCGCAAAATCGCTCACCCGGCCGCCCGCCTCCTTCACCAGCAGGATCCCGGCGGCATAGTCCCAGGGCTTGAGGTTCCGCTCAAGATACCCCTCGGTGCGGCCGGCGGCGACATAGGCGAGATCCAGCGCGGCCGAGCCCGACCGCCGCAGGTCTGCGCACCGCTCGTAAAGCCGGCGGAACAGCGCAAAGTTCGCATCCGCGAGTTCCCGCTCATAGGGCGAGGTGCCCACCGAAATCAGGCTGTCGGCCAGCGGCACCCCCTCGCTGACATGGATGGGGCGGCCGTTGCACAGCGCCCCCTCGCCGGCGCGGGCGGAGAAAAGCTCATCTGCAAACGGATCATAGATCACCCCGCAGACCGGCTGTCCGCCAAAGGTCAGCGCCAGCGAGACGGCGCTGCGGCGGTAGTGGTGCATCAGGTTTGCAGTGCCGTCCACCGGGTCGAGCACCCAGACCGCCCCCGAAAAGTCCGGCGCGGCCGCGGCCTCTTCGCCCAGAAACTGAATCTCCGGCCAGCGGGCAGCCAGCTGACGCTGCAAAAAGTCCTGTACCGCGGTATCGCAATGGGTGACAAAATTCGCCCGCCCCTTTGTCGAGACGTCGGCCAGCAGCGTCTCGTCGGTGATCAGCGGCTTTGCCTGCCGCACCAGCTCCTCTACCTGACGCCAGTCCTGCTGGGAAAAGGAAAATTCGGCCTTATCCATCTCAAAACCTCCCCGTTTGCCGCAGCGCCCGCAGCCGGAAGATCGCCGCGATCGTCTTGCCGTCGTTGATCCGCCCGTCCAGCGCCATCTGCTCGGCCTCGTCAAACGGGATGGTCAAGGTGGTCACAAATTCATCGGGATCCAGATGCTGCGCGGTGCGGTGCAGCCCTTTGGCCGCGTAGAGATGAATCACCTCGTTGCAGTAGCCGCAGGTGGGGTAAAATTCCCCGAGCGCAACATAGCTGTCGGCGGTGACCCCCATCTCCTCCTCCAGCTCCCGCTTTGCGGCGAGGAAGGGATTCTCGCCCGCCTCCAGCTTTCCCGCGGGCAGCTCAAGCAGCTCCTTTTCATACGCATACCGAAACTGCCGCACAAAACAGAGCTGATCGTCCTCGGTCAGCGCCGCGACGCAGGCGCCCCCGTGGTGGCGTACAATCTCCCGCATCGCGGTCTTGCCGTTTTCCAGCCGCACCTCGTCGAGGGTCACATGGATGACCCTGCCCTCAAAGACACTCTCCCGCCGCAGCATCGTCTCCTGATGCGCCTGCTGTTCCATCGCTTGCTCCCTCTTTCGCCTTTATTCCTCTTTTTCCTGCGGCGCCAGGCGGCAGAACACCCGCTCAACCCGCCGCTCGCCGACCCGCAGCACCCGGAAGAGCAGCCCGCCGTATTCGATCTGGATCTCCTCGCCCGGCCGGGGAATCCGTCCCAGCCGGCTGGTGATCAGCCCGCCGACCGAATCGAAGTTCTCGTCCTCCGCCTGCTCGGGCGGCTCGAGATCGAACCACTCGAAGACCTCCTCGAGATCCGCCGCCCCGTCGGCCACACAGCCGCCCTCGGCGGGCTGGATCTGCTGCTCCTCGTTGTCAAACTCATCCTGGATATTGCCCACGATCTCCTCGAGGACATCCTCCATCGTCACGATGCCGGCGGTGCCGCCGTACTCGTCCACGACGACCGCGATCTGGGTCCGCTTTGCCCGAAACTCGACCAGCAGCTCCCGCGCGCGGCAGCTCTCAGGCACAAACATCGCCGGCCGGACAAACTGCGAGATCGGCAGATCGGCCCCCGCCGGGTCCTCGATCAGACCGAGCAGATCCTTGACATGCAGTACCCCGACGATCTCGTCCAGACTCTTGTGGTAAACCGGCAGCCGGGAAAATCCCTTTTCCCGCGCCAGCGGCAGCACCTCGGCCACCGTGTCCTCGTCCGCCACCGCCTCGACCTCGGTTCGGTGGGTCATGATCTCACCGGCCTCGATGTCGTCCAGTTCAAAGACGCCGCTGATCATCTCCCGCTGGTTCTCGTCGATCAGATCTCCCTCCTCGACGTCCTCGACCAGCGAGAGGACATCCTTCTCGGTGACCTCGCTGCGGGCCGAGAGCCCGGCGGCGCCGAGCACCCCGCGGGCGGGCAGCAGCAGCACCCGGCCCAGCGCGGCGGCGAACTTAGAGCCGCGGTCCGGCTTTCTCCCCGCCGCCCCAAGAGAAAAGGCGAGCAGCCCCAGCGGGGGAAAGAGCGCCGCCGCTGCGAGCGCAGCCCAGGGAAAGGCGCGCAGCCAGCCGGCGGCACAGAAGACCGCCGCGCCCGCGCAGAGCACCGACCCCGCCGCACCGGCCGCGGCCGGCGCGGTCAGCCCCAGCATCTCCTCCTCGGCGGCCTCCTCCCGGCCGGGATCGGACAGCGTCCCCAGCGCCCGGGCGCAGAGCAGCGCGGCGAGCGCGAACAGAATAGACAGAATCAAACTTCGACCATCGGGGTCCATGCGGACAGTTCTCCTTTTCTTCCGGCGGCGCACACCGCCCGCCGTTTTTCTTGATTTTATAGTATTTATATCCTACTGTCAAACCCGCGCGGGTACTGCCGCGGCCCGGTTTTCGGGCAAAGGGTCAAAATTTGTGCAGTCCGGTCGTTTTTTCCTGTTAAAATCGGGAGAAAAAGCCAGTTTTGTTATTTACTTATCAAATCGGATTTGCTACAATAAAGATTGCGAGAGCGGTTCTTTTTCACGCTATCAATTTTTTAGGGAGGAACTTAAAAAATGGCAAGAGCTAAAAAGAGTATGGATGGCAACACCGCCGCCGCGCACGTTAGCTACGCGTTTACGGAAGTTGCCAGCATCTACCCCATCACTCCGTCCAGCCCGATGGCCGACCAGGTGGA
>CALXBG010000005.1 GCA_944386485.1 uncultured Pygmaiobacter sp.
CTGGTTCTGGCCTTTTGTCTGCTGGCCGGTTGTTTTGTTTCTCCATCTTCAGTCCCTGCCTCATCACAACCCCACAGCAAGGGGGAATCTGAGG
The DNA here is from genome assembly GCA_944386485.1 of uncultured Pygmaiobacter sp. Classification (GTDB taxonomy): domain Bacteria; phylum Bacillota; class Clostridia; order Oscillospirales; family Ruminococcaceae; genus Pygmaiobacter. The sequence goes on from CALXBG010000005.1 coordinate 95, forward strand.
CAGAATTTATCCCCGCCCAGTCCCATCCGGCGACAATCCATGAGATTTCAACTGCCGAGGAGCTGGTCGCCTTTGCACAGGGCGTTAACAGCGGTGAGCTGAACAGCGATAGCGGCGACTGGTGGGTTTTGACCAACGACATCGATCTCACCGGCATCGACTGGCAGCCGATCGGTGCGACGGTTTCCCCGATTTCAGGCAATCCTCTTCTCCTCGACTACAACTATTATTCTGATAACTTTTATCTGAATGAGCAGGTCTATGAAAGTCCGCTGCTCTATTTTGATGGGCAGGGACACACGGTGCGCGGTCTATCCTGTTTTCAGGACGTTCCCTATGGTATGGCCGGCTTTTTCTTCACCGTTGCGTCCGGCTCGGTGATCCGCAACCTGAATCTCGAGGGCACCGTCATCGGCGAAAAGGCCGGCGGACTCATTTTTCGCGCCGCAGGGCTGATCGAGAATTGCAGTTTTAGCGGGCAGGTGATCGGATACGGCGATGTCGGCGGGCTGGCCAGTTCCGGTGTCAATGCGACTATCCGCTATTGCCGTGTCGACGCAGACGTCGCCGGAGGTAATACGGTGGGCGGGCTGATCGGTTCCACCGGTACCTGCGACATCTCCAGCTGTTATGTGACCGGCACCGTTTCGGGCTATTCCGATCAACAGATTTCCACACTATCCGGTCTGACCTTTTCTCCCGACATCGGTATCATTCAGCAGATCGGCGGATTCGCGGGATATGGATTTGGAGAGTTGCCGGACTGCATCGCCGACACCGAACTCTACTGTTATGATGAAACCCGCTTTTTGGGTTCCTTTGTCGGCACCACCAATAGCAACACCATCAGCGGCTGCTATTACAACAACGAAAAGAATCTGAACTGGGGATTCGGTACCATCCAGCTGCGGCTTCAGGACGGGCAGCTGTTTGACGGGCCCTATCCGGTAGGTTTTCGTCCTACCACCATCCGGGAGGACACCCCGGGCTGGACGCCGCTGGGCATTGGTGCCGCCGAGATCGAGCAGCGGCTGAACACCATGTATGAGGAGTACCAGCCGATCAGCACCCCTCTGGATCAGGCACAGGCGGTTTACCAGCCGCGGGATTTCCTAGACCCTGAAACCCATGACAAGATCTTTATTCGCCGAAACTATCTCGACTGGATCGCCGACACCGGCGCGCTGGAGGTCAACTTTTCCGCCGGCGACATCTCCAGCTTTGGCCCGACCGAGGAGCGCGGCTCTCTGACCATGGCGCTCTACCGTTCGCTTGTCATGCCGGGCTTTCCAGAATCTCACCTCGACGGCTATGACCCGCAGTCGCCTATCAGCGAGGGTTGGCTGCCGCAGCAATACCCGGAGGAAACGCTGCTCACCCTTTTCTCCTGCACCCGGGATATGGTGCGGGCAGCAAGCTCCGACTGCTACGACGCCGAACAGGGAAAGTATTATTACAGCTACACCCCGCCCGCGCAGAAGACGGTGCTTCAGGTCACCAGTTGGAAATGGCAGCAGGATTCCACGCTTTTGATTGATTATCAGTTGTACAAGGTATCCGAAGATGTCTCCCAAACCTGGCAGCCGCCGGTTTTGGCCGGCACAGGGCAGCTGCTTGTCCGGGTGCGCGATGGCAGCGCATGGACCTATCTCTCAAATGAATATACGGCTGTCTGACCTTTTTTCATTTTTACAGTCCCCGTCAGTTGAATGGCGGGGACTGCGTTTTTTGTGTAAAATACTCCGATCCGGTATAAAAGGGCTTGCCCGATCCGATGCAAAATGGTATTCTTCTCGATGGGGGCTTTGAGCTAAATTGAAGTTCTCCTCTATTATCGGAAAGAGGGATATTATGAAGCGCAAAATCATCCTCAGCGCAGACAGCACCTGTGATCTCGGTCCACAGCTGCAACAGCAATACGATGTGCATTTTTACCCATTCCACATCCTGCTGGATGACCGGTCCTACACCGACAGCGTGGATATTCATCCTGAGGATCTCTACCGGGCCTGGCGGGAACGACGCCTGCTGCCCAAGACCGCGGCGATCACCCCAACCGAGTATACCGATTATTTCCGTCCGTGGGTCGAGGCAGGGTTTGATGTAATCCACATCAACCTCGGTTCCGCCCTCTCCTCAGCCCATCAGAACTGCCGCATCGCCGCGCAGAATCTGGGCCATGTCTATGTCGTGGACTCCTGCAATCTCTCCACCGGCATGGGACTGCTGGTATTGCAGGCCGGCGAGATGATCCTGCGGGGGATGTCCGCGCCCGAGATCCAGCAGCGGTTGGTGGAGATGGTTCCGCACAGCTACGCCAGCTTTGTGCTGGACACCCTTGAATTCATGCGGGCCGGCGGCCGGTGCAGCTCGGTAGCTGCTTTCGGTGCAAACCTGCTGCGGCTCAAGCCCTGTATTCAGGTGCATACCGAGCGGCAGGGCGGTATGGCGGTGGGCAAAAAATACCGCGGTCCGATGGAGACGGTTCTGCCCACATACATCAAAGATCAGCTATCCGCGCATAACGACCTGGACCCGGAACACGTTTTCGTCACCCATTCCGGTGTGCCGAAGGAATGGCTTTCCCTTGCCTGTGACACGGTAAAAAAGACCAGCATTTTCCATCAATTGCACATCACCCAGGCCAGCTGTACCATTTCCTGTCATTGCGGACCAGGCACCCTCGGTGTCCTGTTTATGACTAAGTGTTAAAACAAAAAAATCGGACCGGGAAACCGGTCCGATTTTTTTATTCAGCCATCCATCTCCCATTGGGCAACCGGCGGATCCGTAAGATAATCCGGCTCGATCGCGGGGACATAGTAGGCCCCAAAGGTTCGCAGTCCGTTTTCGGTTTCCAAATCCGGCAGTTCGACCCAGAAGCGGTAGTAGGGCACGACAGTCTCGCTTCCCTCCCGATAAACCAGTTCGACCTGTCCAAGATGGTCAATACCGGGGAAAGTCTCGGTCACGCTGGTGTAGCAGCGGCCCTCGACGAGCGCCTGTTCCGCCTCATCAACCGTGATCAGCGGATACTGCCCCATCAACTCGCCCACCGCCTGTCTGCCCCAGACGCGCAGTCCCGTACAGCTGCTGCCGGTCTCGTCCAGATAGAACTGCACTCCGCCGAAGCTGTAATCCAGCAGCTGCTCCACCAGCTCTCCGCCGTTTCGCACCCGGAGGGTCAGCATCTTTTCGCCCGTATTGCTGTATTCCACCCGCACCTGTGGCTGCGGATCCGCAATCTCCAACGCCTTTGCATACTGTTCGGCAAGATAGAGGGCGGTGCCGGCGGCATCCTCACCATCGCTCTGTTGCGTCAGCCGATAAGCCTCGGGCAGTACAAGCGGCTGTGCAAGATTCATTGTAAACTCCCCGGTGGTACTCATGCTGAATTCAGTCCCCTCTGCGCTTGCCCGCGCCGAGACCGGCCGCACATTGATCTCATAATTTGGATCGGTATCCGGGTCGCGTCCCTGCTCTTCCAGCCGCTCACGATAACGCTGTACCTGTTCTTCGCTCGGGCTGATCGCTACCTCACCGACCGTGTAACCCAGCGCCCCGGCAAGCTGCCGCAGTTGCTGCTCCATCTCCTGAGCGTTCAAGCCAAATCGGCACGCGCCGTCTATGAGAACTTCATTTTGATTGCGATAGACCGGCAACTCAGCCAGCTCCTCCCCGGTCCAAGGGCAGCCGCCGTCAAGTTCCTCCGCAGTACGAACCACAATGCCCTCGAATCCGAAACCTGCCATCGTCCAGCCCAAAATGACCGGTTCAAGATCGGCCTGCACGGCATCGGCCGCCTCAGACTCCCCGCCCGCCATCTGCTGAAGGTCACTCGCCTGTCCGGCGCTATTCCCACCCATCGCGGGTTTCGGCAACAGCAGGATTACAAGGACAGCGCAGGCCGCTGCCAACCCCCAGCGCTGCCACCGGATAGCCCGCAGCCGCTGTGGCCGTTCTGCCTCAAGCACCAACTCGTCGTCCAGCAAACCAATCGCACAAAGCAGCTCCTTTGCGTTCATATCGTCACCCCCTGCTTCAAAAGATTTTCCCGCAGCCGTGCGCGGGTTCTGCTGAGAAGGGTGCGGACATTGCTCTCGGTGAGCCCGGTTTGCCGGGCAATCTCCGCTACCGGATCGCCGTACCAATACCGCCGCACAAAGACCACCCGTGCCGTTCGGCTTTGGCCCCGCAAAAATGCACCGATCATTTCCGCAAGGACCGACCCGTCCAATTCCGGTTCAACCTCCTGTCCCCCCGGCAAACACTCAGCCAATTCATCGAGAAGAAGCTGGGCGGGGCAGCTGCGCTTTTGTGCGGTATAATAGTCGATCTTGTCCAGTGCATGGTTGCGGGCAATTCGGCCCAAAAAAGGCGCCAGCCGTTGTGGCCGGGCTGTCGGCATCGAATTCCATGCCGACAGCATCGTGTCATTCTCGCATTCCTCTACATCCTCCCGCCGGTCACCCAGCAGGTTGCGGATGATGGTACGGCAATAGCCCCCATATTTGCGTGCTGTCTCCCGCAGCGCCTCTTCGCTGCGCTTCCAGAACAACTCGACGATGGTCGCATCCTCCAGCATAATCTCTCCCCCCTTGGCCGCCGTGCCTGCGCGTAGGCAGAATACCATTTCCCTTCACCCTTAAATGACGCTTAAAATACCCCAATATTACAAGTATTTATAAAAAAATCCCGGCAGACGGGCTATCCGCTGCCGGGATCGGTTTCATTCAGATTGTCTCCTGACGGATCGGAGAGAGATATTTCAGTTCATAGCTGGCAAGACGGTCGTTGTAGTCCTCCACATACCCATCGTGCAGCTTACGGCGCATTTCATGAGCGTCGAACTCCTCGTCGCCCGTCTCGCTGCCGATGACCCGCGCCGCAATATTGGAGCAGTGGTCGGCAATCCGCTCAAGGTTGGTGAGCACCTCAAGGAAAACCACGCCGCTCTGGATCGCACACTGGCCGTTTTGCAGCCGGTTGATATGCCGGTTGTGCAGCAGCTCGCAGATGTTATCGATCGTTTCCTCAAGAGGCTCAACGCTGGAGGCCAGCTGCGCGTCGTTGTGGCGGAAGCTCTTTTCTGCCAGCTCGATGATCTCCTTGATTGCCCCGTCGAGCACATTCAACTCATATCGGGCCGACTCGGAGAAGCTGAGTTCCTTATCGAACATCTCACCGCTGCGCTCGACTACGTTAATCGCGTAGTCGCCAATTCGCTCAAATTCGGTGATATAAGCCAGCAGATCGGAGACCTTGTGGCTCTCGGTCTCAGAGAGCTCACGGTCCGAGATCTTGACCAGATAATTGCCAATGTAATATTCCAGCTTGTCCACAATATCCTCGCGGGCATTCACCTGCGTGATGATCTCAAGATTGTGGTCGTAGAGCAGCGGAATCGCTACCTCATAGTTGTGGCGAGCATTGCGGGCCATCTGCTCCACCGCGCTGTGCGCCTGCTGAATCGCGACTGCCGGAGAGCCGAACAGACGCTCATCAAGTACCGGCATCTCGTTGTCCTGCTCCTCGTCGCCCCGGTCGGGAATGGTGAGGGTCGCCAGCTTGGCCAGAACCTTGGTAAAGGGAAGAAAGATCAAGGTCGTCACAACATTGAACAGGGTGTGGAAGTTCGCAATGTCACCGCGGTTCATCGTTGCATCCCAGAACGGAATTCCGATGGTGTATTTAACGCCGTAAAGAACCCCCATGAAGAGCAGGGTGCCGATGATATTGAAATAAAGATGGACGATCGCCGCTCTCTTAGCGCCCTTGGAAGCGCCGATCGATGCGATCAGCGGGGTGGAGCAGGTACCGATATTCTGTCCCAGGATGATGGGGATCGCACTACCCCAGGTCACCACACCGGTAGTGGAAAGTGCCTGCAGGATACCTACCGAAGCCGAAGAGCTCTGAATTGCGATGGTCACCAGCATACCGGCCAAAACACCGAGAATCGGGTTTTGCAGGCTGGAGAAGAGTTCGAGGAACAGCGGACTGTCCTTGAGCGGCGCAACCGCCGTCTCCATCGTAAACATACCGGTAAACAGCACACCGAAACCAACCAGAATCTGGCCGATGTTCCGCTTGCCGGGCGCCTTGAAAAAGACAAAGAGAATCGCTCCGATAAAGGCAAAAACGGGAGCTAGTGTGGTAGGCTTGAGCAGCTGCAAGAACAGATTCTCGCCGCCCAGATCCGATAACCGAATGATCTGGCCGGTCACGGTTGTGCCGATATTGGCACCCATAATGACTCCGATCGCCTGAGGCAGCTGCATGATGCCCGAGTTGACAAGGCCGATGACGATGACGGTGGTGGCCGCCGAAGACTGAATCAGGCCGGTGAGCACCGCACCCAGAATTACCGCCATTACGGTGGTGGAGGTCAATTTCTTGAGCACGCCCTCCATCTTGCCGCCAGCCAGCTTTTCCAGGCCAGAACCCATAATGCTCATGCCGTATAGGAACAGCGCGATACCGCCTGCTAATGAGATCACCGAAAAAATATCCATCGTATCCCCCGTTTTCAGGTTTTTTCTTTCTGTGCTCTTTATCATTTTTTCGATCAAATCCGCATGCAGATCCAGTATACCATTCTTTTGTAGAGAGATGGTATAGTTTTTGTAATGCGGTCATTAAAAAATGTTATACTGCACAAAAAACGGAGAAGCTTTTGGATATTTTAACTGTTTTTAAGGAGACAAGATCATCCGTAGATATGAACCGCCACCCCGGCCGGCATACAGATCGCATACTCGCCCTCATTGCAAATAAACCCGAATCCCTCGCACAGGTGATCGGGGCATTGGGAATTGATGAACCGGATTGCACCGTCCTTGACCTCCAGCGTTACGGGCAGCGCAGCATCGTCGATCTGATAAATTTCGTCTTGCGAGAGGTCAATCTGCCGTGTCTTGCCGCCCTCTACCGTCACGGTAGCCTTGACCCCGGCGCTGCGGGTGGCATAAAAGAGCGCAAGTCCCCCTGTCAACAGCAAAAGCGCCACCAGCACAATCAGGTCCCGCTTTTTGATAAGCTTCATATTTTTTCCTTTCCGCCCGCCCCAGGCTGTAAAGACAAAGGACCGGCGCCCTGAAAAGGGCGTCGGCCCGGTGCCGTCTCACCGGCAGAATTTTTCAATATAGGCGTCCAGCGCCTCCTGAATGACCCGGCGCGCCTGATCGGCTCCGGCCACATCGTCCACGATGGTCTCTTTGCCCTCAAGGCTCTTGTAGACGGTAAAGAAATGCCGCATCTCGTTATAGATATGCGTCGGCAGCTCGCTGATGTCCCGATACTCATTATAGGTCGGGTCCTCAAACGGAATCGCGATGATCTTCTCATCCCGCTTGCCGGAGTCCAGCATGGTCATTACCCCGATCGGGTAGCAGCGAACCAAGCTCATGGGCAGGATATTTTCGCTGCAGACAACCAGCACATCGAGCGGGTCGCCGTCCTCAGCATAGGTGCGGGGAATCAATCCGTAGTTTGCTGGATAGTGGGTAGACGTATAAAGGATCCGATCGAGAATGATGTGACCGGTCTCCTTGTCGAGTTCGTATTTGTTTTTGGAGCCCTTCTCGATCTCAATCACAGCGATAAAATCCTCCGGATTGATTCGGGACGGGCTGATGTCATGCCAGATATTTGCCATTGCTTTCCAACCTCTCTTTCGAGCACAGTATAGCATCTGCAGGGTGCAAAGTCAAAAAATTCAACCCAGCGCCACATCCAGCAGCATCATCAGCGCAAATCCCAGCATTGAGCCGATCACCCCGGCGTGACCGTTTCCGTCGCTGGCCTCGGGGACCAGTTCCTCGACCACGACATAGATCATTGCGCCGGCGGCAAAGGCAAGTAAAAAGGGCATGATCTGTGCCATCGTAACCGCCAACAGCACCCCGATCAATCCGCCCAGCGGTTCCATGACCCCCGACGCCGCGCCATAGAGAAAGGCGCGCGGGCGGCTGACCCCCTCTTTATAAAGCGGCAGCGAGATCGCCGCACCCTCGGGCAGGTTTTGCAGTCCCATGCCCAGCGCCAGCGCCGAAGCGCCTGCGATTGTGGACGCACCGACGCCGCCCCGCGCCGCCATTGCAAAGGAGAGGCCGACCGCCATCCCCTCGGGCAGATTGTGCAAAGTTACTGCCAACACCAGCAGAGTAGTGCGCCGCAGCCGGACGGGAAGTCCCTCCGGCTGATCCGCCCCCGGATGGAGATGCGGCAGCAGATGGTCCAGCAGATAGAGAAATGCGCCGCCCGCCAAAAAACCAAGGGTCGTGGGCAACCATTCACTCTGTCCCTGCTCGGCCGCCATCTCCTGTGCCGGGAGCAGCAGGCTCCAGATGGAAGCTGCAATCATCACCCCAGCTGCAAAGCCCAACATTGCCTTGTGAGCTGAGGGAGAGGTGTTCTTGCGTACGACAAAAACGCTGGCCGCCCCCAGCGCGGTGGCGGCAAAGGTAAATCCGGTGCCGAGCAATGCCAGCACCAGCGGATCGTGCATCATTCAAATCCCCTCCTGTCAATCCCATTGTATCAACAAGAGTATAGCATCTGTGCACGCAAAAAGCCATTTCTTTCTTGTCCTGAAAGGTCAGCCCTGTGGAAACTCTTCCTTGCTATTCATCCGACTGACCACCGCTTCATCGCTTTCTTCCACCCGCTTGGCGCTTTGCGCGCTGTTTTCCGTCAAAGTGTAGTAGAGCGCGCCGCGCAGCGTTCCCTCCCGCTCAGCACGGGCGGCGCGGGCAGCCGGCGCGATATAGTTGTCCCCGGCAGGTACTCCCGCCTTTTCCTTTTGCGCCAACTGTCGGCCAACCTCATGCACCGCGTTGGGCCGGTGGGGCAGCGCATGATGAACAAACTGTTCCAGACTGCTCTGCTCTCCCTGTGGCAGCACCGTATCCTCAAAATGCGATTCTTTCCGTTTCATTTTCATCACCTCTCTCACAGTTTGCCCCATATCCGCCGCGGTATACCCTATCGCTTTTCCTCTTGCAGCGAAGCGGGCCGGGTTGTTATAATACGAGAGAGAAACCATAGGGGAGGCGTGTCGGATGGATCAGCTGGAGCAGGCGCGAGCCGAAATCAACGAGGTGGACGCGCAGATCGCTTCGCTTTTTGAGCGGCGGATGGCAGCAGTCAAACAGGTGTTGGAATACAAGCGGGAACACGGTCTGCCGGTTCTGGACGCCGGGCGGGAGAAAGAGGTGCTCGCCCGGGCCGCACAGCGGATCAGCGAGCCCGCGCTGCGGGAATACTATACCCAGGTTGTCGAGCGGATGATGGAGGTCTCCCGCGCGTTCCAGACCCGACAGCTGGAGGGGTTCCAGGTCGGCTATCCGGGTGCGGAGGGTGCATTCTCCCATATCGCCGCTTCCCGGATCTTTCCCGGCCGCAGCCTGCGTTCCTATGTGACCTTTGAAGAGGTGTTTTCCGCCGTCGCGTCGGGCGCGGTGGATGCGGGCGTGGTACCGTTTGAAAACTCCTACACCGGCGAGGTCGGCGAGGTACTGGATCTGCTGTGGCGGCATGACTGTTATATTGTCGGTCGGTACGATCTGGAGATCCGGCAAAATCTGCTTGCAGTACCCGGCGCGCGGCTGGAAGATCTGCGGCAGGTATACTCCCATCATCAGGCGATCAGTCAGTGCCAAAGCTGGCTGTCCGCCCACCCGTTTGAGGTCATTCCCTATCCCAATACCGCGCTGGCGGCAAAGTATGTCAGCGAGTGCGGCGATAAAACCAAAGGGGCGATTGCCAGCGCCGACACCGCCGCGCTGTACGGGCTGTCGATCCTCGCGCCGAATATCAACACCAGTGCGAAGAACGTCACCCGGTTTATTGTGCTTTCCAAGACGCCCCCCACCGGCGGCGACCGGTTTGCGCTGGTCTTTACGGTGCGCCATGACGCCGGCGCGTTGGCACGGGCAATGCAGATCATCGGCAGCCGCGGCTTTAACCTTGAGAGCATCCGTTCCCGGTCCATGAAAGAACTGGCCTGGCAGTATTATTTTTACGCTGAAGCGGTCGGTGACCCGTGCTCTCCCGAAGCTGCGGAGATGCTCGCCGAACTCGCCGGCGCCTGCAGCCAGCTCAAGCTGCTGGGCAGCTGGCAGGGCGACCGGTCGCTGTAAACCGTATGGGTTGCAATTTGCCGTTGACAACTGCGGCCGATTCTTTTATACTGTTACCAATCCGTTTTTTAAGGAGCGTTTCCAGATGCAGAACCTTTCCAGTTGTGCAGCCTATTACTTTTACTTTGACTTTGCTTTTTACTTTAGCAAGGTCCGTTCTGTGCTGCACAAAATCGGTTTGAGCATCCGGTGATTTTACCATTTGTTTGAAACGACGGCGGCCTGCACAGAGCGGGGCGCCGTTTTTTATTGAATTTTCGGGGGGGAGATGCTCGGATGGAGCAGTTGCGGATGGAGCTGGGGGCAAATAGCTATGATATCTTTCTGGGCGACGGCCTGCTGGAACAGGCGGGCGCACTGTTGCGGCTGGACCGCAGGGTGCTGATCGTCACCGATGAGGGGGTGCCGGCGGACTATGCACAGCGGCTTGCCGCCCAATGCGCCGCACCATTCATTGTGTGCCTGCCGCAGGGCGAGGGAACTAAGAGCCTTGCCATGTTCCAGCTGTTGCTTGAGCGGATGCTGAACGCGGGGTTCACCCGTACCGACTGCGTCGCGGCGGTCGGCGGCGGAGTGGTCGGGGATCTGGCCGGATTTGCCGCCGCCTGCTATATGCGGGGAATCGATTTTTATAACATCCCCACCACCGCCCTCAGCCAGATCGATTCCTCGATCGGCGGAAAGGTCGCGGTCAATCTGGGCGGTGTAAAGAATATCGTCGGCGCTTTTTATCAGCCCCGCCGCGTACTCGTCGATCCGCAGCTGCTCTCTACCCTGCCCCCGCGCCAGTTGGCCAGCGGCTTGGCCGAAGCGATCAAGGCCGGGGTCGTCGCCGACGAACCGCTGCTTGCTCTCTTCGAGCAGACCGACGCCCGCGCGCAGATGCAGGAAGTGCTGCTGCGTGCGCTGCGGTTCAAAAAGCAGATCGTCGAACAGGACGAGCGGGAGAGCGGTCCGCGCAAGCTGCTCAACTTCGGCCACACCATCGGTCACGGGATCGAGAGCGTCTGCGGCCTGGGCGGTCTGCTGCACGGCGAATGTGTCGGGCTGGGCATGCTGCCGATGTGCACCACCCCGCAGCTGCGCCGCCGGGTCGAAGCGGTACTTGAAAAATATGGCCTGCCCACCCGGGTCTCCTTTGATCCCGACGCCGTTTTTGCCGCGCTGACCCATGACAAAAAGGCCGCGGGCAACACCCTGACCATCGTGACCACCGCGCAGGCAGGCAAAGCTGCGCTGCAGCAGGTACCGCTTGAATCGCTGCGGGTGCTGCTTGAAAAAGAGGCAAAGGAGGGAATCGGCCGATGAAGAGCGTCTATGGAAACAATCTGACCCTTACCCTGTTCGGCGAATCCCACGGCGAGGCGATCGGCGCGGTGCTGGATGGCCTTGCGCCCGGCATCCCGCTCGATCTTTCGGAAATCCGGCTGCGTATGGAGCAGCGGCGAGGTGCTGCCGCCCTTTCAACCGCACGACGGGAGGCTGATGAGATCTCTCTGGTGAGCGGCTATTTTGAAGGACATACCACCGGCGCACCGCTGACCATTTTGATCCACAACGAGGATACCCGCTCGGCCGACTACCGGCAACTACAGAATCAGATGCGCCCCTCCCACGCGGACTGGGCCGCCCGCTGCAAGTACCACGGGTTTGAAGACTACCGGGGCGGCGGACACTTTTCCGGCCGGATCACCGCGCCGGTGGTCGCGGCGGGAACCATCTGCCGTCAGATTCTGCGCAGCCGCGGCATTGTTTTAGGCAGTCATCTGCTGCGCTGCGGCGGTGTGGCAGACACCCCGTTTCCAGCGGAAGAAGCTGCGCTGAAAGCCGCGCTGGAGCGGTGCGCGGCCAGCGATTTTCCGGTGCTGGACAAGACGGCTGGTGAAGCGATGCGCCAGCGGATTACCGAGGCACGAGCTGTGCAGGATTCGGTCGGCGGTGTCATCGAAACTGCGGTTGTCGGACTGGAGCCGGGGCTCGGCGAGCCTTGGTTCTGGTCGGTTGAAAGCCAGCTGTCCCACCTGCTGTTCTCGATTCCCGGTGTCAAAGGGGTGGAGTTCGGGGCAGGGTTTTCGATTGCCGAGATGACCGGCAGCACAGCCAACGACCCGTTCCGGTACGATGAAACCGGACGGGTCATCACCGAAACCAACCGCAGCGGTGGAATTCAGGGGGGCATCACCAACGGGATGCCGCTCACCCTGCGGGTTGCGGTCAAACCGACCCCCTCGATCGGCCGGGAGCAGCGAACGGTGGATCTCACCCTCGGGCAGAACGCCGCCCTCTCGATCCGCGGGCGGCATGACCCCGCGATCGTCCATCGGGCGCGGGTGGTGGTGGAGGCGGCGGTCGCCTTCGGGCTGGTCGACCTCGCCGCTGCCCGGTATGGCACCGACTGGATGGCCGGCGGGTTTGATAAAAAACAACAAGAGCAAAGGAGCGAACCGGGATGCAAACGCAGCGTTACGGTCTGATTGGTGAGAAACTGGGGCACAGCTTTTCCAAGCTGATTCACGAACAGCTGGCAGACTACACCTATGATCTGATCGAGCTGTCCCCGGCGCAGCTGGACACCTTTTTTGCCGCCCGGAAATTCGCGGCGGTAAATGTGACCATTCCTTATAAGGAAGCCGTTATTCCCCTGCTGGACGAGGTTGACGAAAAAGCACGCGCGATCAGCGCAGTCAACACGGTGGTCAACCGCGGGGGCCGTCTGTTCGGCTATAATACCGACTATGACGGACTGGATTACCTATTACACCGCCACGGCATCCTGCTGGGCGACCGGGTAGTGATGATTTTGGGCACCGGCGGCACCAGTAAAACCTGCACCGCGCTGGCCCGTGCAAAGGGTGCGAAGGAGATTCTCCATGTCAGCCGCAGCGGCAAGGGCGGTGCTCTGACCTACCACGAAGCGGCGCTGCGCCGGGACGTACAGGTGCTGCTCAACACCACCCCCTGCGGAATGTATCCGGACAACGAGGGGATGCCGCTCGATCCCTCCCTCTTTCCCCGACTGGAAGCTGCGGCGGATGTGGTATATAACCCTCTGCAGACCAACTTTGTGCTGCGGGCGCAGGACCTCGGGCTGCGGGCCGCCGGCGGTCTCGAGATGCTGGTCGCACAGGCCAAGTCAGCCGTCGAGCTGTTTTTGGATCATCCGATCGAGGACGACGAAATTGATCAGGTCTATCGCAGCTTGCGGGCACAGCGCTCCAACTGTGTGCTGATTGCAATGCCGGGAGCCGGCAAGACGACGGTCGGCCGCCGCGCCGCCGCGCTGCTGGGCAAAAAATTCGTCGACTGCGACGATGAGATTCTCGCCGCCGAGGGCCGCAGCCCCAGCGAGATCATCCAGCAGGATGGCGAAGAAGCTTTCCGCGTGATCGAGAGCCGGGTCATCGCCGCGCTCTGCAAGGAGGGCGGACAGCTGATCGCGACCGGCGGAGGCGTCGTGACAAGGCCGGAGAACATGCTGCGGCTGCGCCAGAACGGGGTCATCCTCTTCATCGACCGGGATCTCGCTCTGTTGGCCACCGAGGGACGGCCGCTGTCGGGCAGCTTTGATGCGCTGCGTCAGCGATATCTTGAGCGGTATCCGCTCTACAATCAATACTGCGACCTCAAGCTGGACAATGACGAGACGATCGAGATCGCGGCAAAGCGGGTGCAGGAGGCGTTTTATGCGTATTTTAATTCTTAACGGGCCCAACATCAATCTGCTGGGGATGCGCGAGCCAGGAATCTACGGCGCAGACAGTTTCGCCGATCTGCTCGCGCTGGTACAGCGCACCGGCGAAGAGGAGGGCGTCGAAATCGAGACCTTCCAGTCCAACCACGAAGGTGCGCTGGTCGACCGGATTCAAGCCGCGATGGGAAAGGTGGACGGCATTGTTTTCAACCCCGGCGCCTACACCCATACCAGCATTGCGCTTCTCGATGCGCTGCTGGCGGTACGGATTCCAACCGTCGAGGTTCACATCTCGGCGGTGGAAAAGCGCGAGGCGTTCCGGCAGACCTCTTACATCCGCAGCGCCTGTTTTCTGACCATCACCGGCGAGGGGATCGCCGGCTATGTCCGGGCGATCCGGGAATTAAAGGCTTATCTTTTGCGGCAGACCCGCTGAATCAAACAAACAGAAACGGAGCGATCACGATGATTATTACAATGAAAAAGCTGGCGCCGCAGGAGGAGATCGACCGTATGGTCCGAAGCATCGAGCTCAAGGGCCTCCAGGTCACCATGATCAGCGGTACCGATTACAATGTTTTCGGCGTGGTGGGCGACACCACGATTCTGGACGACCGCAAGCTCTCCGCCTCTCCTTATGTCGACAATGTACAGCGGGTTTCGGCCCCCTACAAACTGGCCAACCGGGTCTTCCACCCGGCGGACACGGTGGTCGACGTCTCCGGTGTGCGGATCGGCGGCAGCGAACCCGTGGTGGTGATGGGCGGCCCCTGCTCGATCGAGAGCGAGGCGCACACCGATCTGATGGCGGAGCTGGTCAAACAGGCCGGCTGCCGCATCTTCCGGGGCGGCGCTTACAAGCCCCGCACCAGTCCTTATGCGTTTCAGGGGCTGGGCAGCGAAGGAATCCGCTACATGGAGGCCGCGGGCAAAAAGCACGGGCTGCCGATCGTCAGCGAGCTGATGAGCATCGATAAATTGGAGGAGTTTGTCGAGCACGTCGACCTGATCCAGATCGGCGCGCGGAACATGCAGAACTTCGATCTGCTCAAGGAGGTTGGCCGCACCAAAAAGCCGGTACTGCTCAAGCGCGGTCTGGCCAACACCATTGAGGAATGGCTGATGAGCGCCGAGTACATCATGGCCGGCGGCAATGAGAATGTCATCCTCTGCGAGCGGGGCATCCGCACCTTTGAAAAGTACACCCGCAATACGCTGGATCTCTCGGTCGTTCCCATTATCAAACAGCGCAGCCATCTGCCGATCGTCATCGACCCCAGCCACGCCACCGGTGACCGCAAGCTGGTCGAATCGATGTCGCTGGCCGCGATTGCGGCGGGCGCGGACGGACTGATCATCGAAACCCATTGCGATCCGCCCCACGCATTTTCCGACGGCGCGCAATGTCTGTATCCCAACCAGCTTGCGCTGCTCGTCGAGCGTGGGCGGGAGATCGCCCGGGTTGTCGGGCGAGATTTATAATGCGGGCGGTCGTATATCCCGGCGCCGCCGCCGGCGCGGTGCGGCTGCCCTCCTCAAAGAGTGTCGCGCACCGGGCGCTGCTCGCCGCCGCTCTTGCCAAGGGTGAGACAGTGCTCGAGGGGCTGGACCGCTCGGAAGATCTGCGGGCCACCGCCAATGCCGCCCGTCTTTTCGGCGCCGAGGTCAAATGGCTGCCGGGCGGGCGTATTCGGCTGCGTGGCTGTGGGTTTCCCTGCGCCCCCGCCCGGCCGGTCGACTGTGGGGAGTCCGGTTCAACGCTGCGGTTTTTGATCCCGCTTCTTGCCCTCACCGGCGAGCAGGTCACCCTCACCGGGCGGGGCCGGCTGCCCGAACGGCCGCAGGAGGTCTATGCGGCGCTCTTTGCCGAGCGCGGCCTGCCCTTTGGCCGCAGCGCACAGGGTCTGTCCTTTCGCGGCCCTCTGGGTGCCGGGGAATACCGGTTGTCGGGTGCGGTCAGCTCTCAGTTCATCACCGGACTGCTGTTGGCACTACCGCTGCTCGATGGCGACTCCTCATTGCAGATCACCCCACCGTTTGAATCCCGCCCCTATGTCGAGCTGACCCGCTCGGTTCTCGCCCGGTTTGGAGTATATTCCGACTGGTCCGGTCCTCTTTCTCTCACGATACCGGGCACACAGCGGTACCAGCCGGTCGGGCGGTTTGAGGTCGAAGGGGATTTTTCACAGGCCGCTTTCTTCGCGGCGCTGGGCGCGCTGTCCGGCGAGGTGCTGTGTGAAAATCTCTCAACCGATTCTGCACAGGGCGACCGGGTCATCTTTGACCAGCTGCGCCATTTGGGCGCGTCGGTCACCCAAACGGCCGCCGGACTTCTCGTCCGGCGTGCGCCGCTGCAAGCGGGCGTCTTTGACCTCGGGGATTGTCCCGACCTTGGCCCGATCCTGATGACCCTGTGCTGTTTTGCCGGGGGCGAATCGGTACTGCTGCGGGCAGGCCGGCTTCGGCTCAAGGAATCCGACCGAATCGCCGCCATGCAGACCGAACTGGCCAAATTGGGGCTGCGGGTGGAAAGCCGCGGGGACGAGATTCACGTGCAGGGCATCGGGGATCGCCGCTGTTCTGCGCCCGATCGTCCGCTGAGCGGCTGGAACGACCACCGAATCGTGATGAGCCTCGCGGTGGCCGCCGCCCGCGCGGACGGCCCCGTTCCCATCGAGGGCGCGCAGGCGGTGGGCAAATCCTATCCGCACTTTTTTGACGATCTCTCCCGGGTCGGCATCCGGGTCGATTTGATCTGAACCGCAAACTGAAAAAAGGGGTTTTTGACATGATCACCACCGACACCAACATTTTGATCATCGGTCTGGGACTGATCGGAGGCAGTTACGCGCGCGGTCTGTCCAAAAAAGGGTACCAGGTCAGCGCGATCGACATCGATCCCGACAGCATCGGCTATGCGCTGGAACAGGGACTGATCCGGGCGGGCAGCACCGAACCCGACCCCGCGCTCTGCGAAGCGGCGGATCTTATCGTCTTCGCCCTCTACCCCACCGCGATGATCGACTGGGTGAAGGAGCACCAGCATCTCTTTCGACCCGGCGCGCTGCTGACCGATGTCGCCGGGGTCAAGTGCGGGGTGCTGGATGTCATTCAGGGGACGTTGCGGGAGGATCTCGAGTTCATCGGCAGCCATCCGATGGCCGGACGGGAGGTCTACGGGGTCCGCAACAGCGATGAGAGCATCTTCAAAATTGCAAACTTTATCGTCACACCGACCGAAAAGAATACCCCACAGGCGATTGCCGTTGCCCGGCAGCTGGGACAGTTGCTGGATTTTCATACTGTTGTTGAGCTGGACCCGGCAACCCATGACGAGATGATCGGCTTTGTCTCCCAGCTGACCCATGCCATCGCCGTCAGCCTGATGACCTGCAACAACGATCAGAACCTGCAGGATTATACCGGTGATTCCTTCCGGGATCTGACCCGGATCGCCCGGATCAATGAGAAGATGTGGAGCGAACTGTTTTTGCTCAACCGCAAGGTGCTGATCGATCAGATCGACAGCTTTACCGCAGAGCTCGGCCGGATGCGGGAGATGCTCTGCCGGCAGGACCGCGCCGCGCTGGAGGAGATGTTCCGCCACTCCACCCGGCGCCGGGCGCTGTTTGATCGCTGAGGAGGGATTGGATGTCGCAGCAGGTTGTACGAGATTTTAGAGAAAATGAGTCGCTGCGCCATGGCTTTGACGCACTGGCGCAGCAGGTATTTGGAATTTCCTTTGAGGCGTGGTACCGCCAGGGTTACTGGACCGGCCGTTACCGCCCTTATCTGCTGGTACAGGACGACCTGCCGGTTGCCTGCGCCGCAGCGAACCTGCAAGACCTGTGGTGGGACGGCCGGGTGCGCCGCTGTATCCAGATCGGCACCGTGATGACAGCGCCTGCCGCCCGCGGGCAGGGCTTTGCCCGGCAGTTGATCAAAGAAATTCTGCAAGACTGGGAAACGGCCGCCGAGCTGATCTTTCTCTTTGCAAATCCTGCCGCGACGACCTTTTATGAAGCGCTCGGCTTTATGCGGCAGCCGGAATACCGCTGGCTCTCCCCCGCTTTGCCCGGCGGCCGCTGCGAGGCTGTTCCGCTGGACCTCAGCCGCGCCGACGACCGGTCGCTGCTCTGGTCCCACACGCTGGAGGGAAACCCCTTTTCCGCCCTGACGCTGCACCGCGGGTATGAGCTGCTGCTCTTTCATCTGATGCAAAACCCCGCGCTGCAGGTCGTCTTTCTGCCGCGCGCCGATACTGTTGCCGTCTTACAGCAGCAGGCAGACCAGCTGTGCTGCCTTGAGCTGTTCGGCGGCCGGGGAACGCTGGCGCAGGTGCTGGGACAGCTGGGTCACACCGGGCCGCTTGCGCTCGGCTTTACGCCGCTGGAGCCCGACGGCTTTCTCGCGCAAAAAGCGGCGGATACCGACCCCTTGCTGGTTCTGCCGCGCGATGAACTGCCGCCGTTTGCCGTCAGGCAGCTCTGCCTGTCCCCTCTCTCTCATTGTTAAAAAAGTCCCGGAAAGGAGATCGTTTCCGGGACTTTTTTTATGTTGTAACCTGCTCTTCAAGATGGGCCAGGTCCTTCGAACTCGCTGACAGCAAAATTGCCAGCGCAAACAGCAGAAGGTTAAATACAAAGGGCCAGGCCGCGTTGAGCTCATACAGCCAGCCGACCAGACTGCCGAAGGGGGAGGTAAGGCCAACCATCAGAACGCCGCACAGCGCATAGATCCGCGAGCGTTCCTGCGGGTCCACATAATACGCCATCAGCGCGTCCTTGCGGGGAAAGATGATGGCATAGGCCGATGCCTCGAGGATGGTGTAGATCATCAGCATCCACAGATTTTTGGCCGGGGTTGCCAGCAACACCAAATGGCTGGCGATGTACAGCCCAAAACCGAGCAAAAGCACCCCGCGCATCCGATGCTGCTGCAAAATCCGCTGCAAGCCGGTGACAAAGACCAGCATGACCAGCGTGCGGATCATCGGGAAAACCGCGACAATCTCATCCGAAATCCGGATGCGCTCGGTGACAAACAGCGAGTAAAAGTTGTTGGTTGCGATCTGCATGATGTTGAACAGGGTGATAAAGCAGACCACCAGCCGCATCTGGGAGGAGCGCAGCATCTGAACGAGGACCGCCGCATATCCCTTCAACATGGAAAAATAGCTCTGGTTACTGGTCTCCGCCATCCGCTGTTTGCCGATCGGGGTCTCCTTGCTGAAATGATAGAGCAGAAAAAAACGGGTCTGCATCATCACAGCGGCGATCAGATAGAGACAGCGCATCACCGGAACCAGATCATATCTTGCGACCAGCGCCACCGAGATAGGGGCAAAGAAAACCGAGATCATCCCGCACATCTGGATCAGGGTAAACGCGTTGGTGACATACTTGGGCGGGCAGTCCTCGATAAAAAGGCAGTACCAGGAGATGTTGGTCACCTGAAAAAAGGCGTTTACACAGGCCGCGATCAGGAACCAGACAAAGTTCTGGGAAAAAGCCCAGATCGTGCAGGCAACTGCCCAGCCCAACGTATCGAAAATTACTGTTGTTTTTCGCCGTCCCAGTTTATCGGTGACGATGCCGCCGAACAGCGCGCAGAGCATCTGCATCACAAACCCCACCGTTAAGGTGATGCCGATCTCCAGGCTGGTCAGCCCCAGCTTTCGCATATACAGCGTCTGAAACGGCAGGATCAGCGAATAGGGAATCGAAAACAGGGTCTGGGCAATGATCGCCCATTTGGGATTGCCTTTAAGTTCAACGAAGGTTCGAACCAAAACATGATTTTTGATCCTCTGAAGCATACCATTTCCCCCTTGGCAAAAAACCAAAAAATGATTTCTCCATACGCTGTCCATCTTATAAGAATGAAATCAAAAATTCAATATATATGCCGCCGTCTGCAAGCTTTTATTTCGCGGATCCGGCATTTCTTGACAAGCAATAGGGCGCATGTTATACTTTTTTCGTATCTATTGCATCCTGCGGCCGGGCCACTCGGCTGCAAAATAAAATCTTCGTGAATTGGAGATGTTCTCATGGAAAGAATCAAGACGATCGAGACCCGTAACCTCTGCGAAAGCGCGAAGAACGGCGGCTGCGGCGAGTGCCAGACCTCCTGCCAGTCCGCTTGCAAGACCTCTTGCGGTGTCGCGAACCAGCAGTGCGAGAAGGCGAAGTAAGCAGTAAAAACGGCAAAAAACCGCCTTTGGGGCGGTTTTTTTGTGTATAAATCGGAGGAACCACATGATACATCAATACCAACTCAACGGCTACAACATCGTTCTGGACACCTGTTCGGGCGCAATTCATGTTGTAGACGAAGTCGCCTATGATCTGATCGCCGGCTACAAAGAGCTGCCGGAGGAGGCGCTGGTTGCAAAGACGCTGGAAAAATACCGTGACCGCGCCGACGTTACCGAGCAGGAGATCCGCGCCTGTCTTGAGGATATCCGCGCGCTCGAGCAGGCCGGCAAGCTGTACAGCGAGGATCAGTTTGCCCAGCTCGCCGGCGAGTTCAAGGGCCGGGAGCAGAATGTCGTCAAGGCAATCTGCCTGCATGTGGCCCACACCTGCAATCTCAACTGCTCTTACTGCTTCGCCAGCCAGGGCAAATACCACGGCGAGCGGGCGCTGATGAGTTTTGAGGTGGGCAAACAGGCGCTGGATTTTCTGATTGCCCATTCCGGCAACCGGCACAACCTCGAGGTTGATTTCTTCGGCGGCGAGCCGCTGATGAACTGGGATGTGGTCAAGCGGCTGGTCGCCTACGCCAGAGAGCAGGAGCCCAAATACAACAAGCACTTCCGGTTTACCCTGACCACCAACGGTATGCTGATCGATGACGATGTGATCGACTTCTGCAATAAGGAGATGCACAACGTCGTGCTCAGTCTGGACGGCCGCAAGGAGATCCATGACCGGCTGCGGGTGGACTATGCCGGTAACGGCAGCTATGACCGGATCGTTCCCAAATTTCAGGAGTTCGTGCGCCGTCGCGGCGACGGAGAATACTACATGCGGGGCACCTTTACCCACGCCAACCCCGATTTTACCAAAGACCTGTTCCACATGGCCGACCTCGGCTTTACCCGGCTGAGCATGGAACCGGTGGTCTGCGCGCCCGACGACCCCGCCGCACTCACCGATGAGGACATCAAGATCGTGCTCGAGCAGTATGAAATTCTCGCCAAGGAGATGCTGCGCCGCCAAAAAGAGGGACATCCCTTTATTTTCTACCACTATATGCTGGATCTGACCGGCGGTCCCTGCATCTATAAGCGGCTGTCCGGCTGCGGTAGCGGCACCGAATATATGGCGGTCACCCCCTGGGGCGACCTGTATCCCTGCCATCAGTTTGTCGGAGAGGAATCCTACAAGCTGGGCGACATCTGGCAGGGTGTCACCAACGAGGCCTGCCGCAATGAGTTCCGCAGCTGCAACGCCTATTCCCGCGAGGAGTGCCGCGACTGCTGGGCACGGCTCTACTGTTCGGGCGGCTGTGCCGCCAACGCCTACCACGCCACCGGCAGCATCGGCGGGGTGTACCGGCAGGGCTGCGAGCTGTTCAAAAAGCGGATTGAGTGTGCGATCATGCTCCAGATCGCCCAGCAGGATCTGTGATGAAGACCCCTGTCTATGATTTTGTGCGCCGCTATACCGAGCAAAACGGCAGCCGGCTGCACATGCCCGGGCACAAGGGGATCGGCCCGCTGGGCTGTGAGGCGCTGGACATCACCGAGATCGCGGGGGCGGATTCGCTGTATGAGGCAGACGGGATTCTGGCCGAGAGTGAGCGGAACGCCGCCGCGCTGTTTGGTACTGCGCGTACCTTTTATTCGGCGGGCGGCTCTTCCCAATGCGTCAAGGCGATGCTGCTGCTCGCGATGAAGAAGACCGGGCGGCGCACCATTCTCGCTGCCCGCAATGTCCACAAATCCTTTGTCCACGCCGCCGCGCTGCTCGACCTTTCGCCGCGCTGGCTCTGGCCGCGGGGGCCCTGCGAGCTGCTGCGCTGTGAGGTGAGCGAAGCGCAGCTGGAGCAGGCGCTCTCGGACTGCGAGACGCCGCCGGCCGCGGTCTATCTGACCTCACCGGACTATCTGGGCAACTTGCAGCCGATCGACCGGCTGGCGGAGATCTGCCACCGGCACGGGGTATTGCTGCTGGTAGACAACGCCCATGGCGCCTACCTGCACTTTTTGGACCGGCCCTGTCACCCGATCGATCTTGGGGCCGATCTCTGCTGTGATTCTGCCCACAAGACCTTGCCGGTGCTCACCGGCGGGGCCTATCTGCATCTGTCAAGGCAGGCGGATTTCGGTCCGGACGAGGAGATTCGGCAGGCGCTGGCCCTTTTCGGCTCGACCAGCCCCTCCTATCTGATCCTCGAATCCCTCGACCTGTGCAACCGGTATCTCGACGAGAGCTATCCCGCTGCACTGGCCGAAACTGTGGGCCGGGTTGCAGCTCTCAAGAAGCAGCTTGCCGCACAGGGCTGGTCGGTGCTGCCGGGCGAGCCGCTCAAGATCACCCTTTGTACTGCTGACAGCGGACTGTCCGGCCGGGCGGTGGCCCAGCGGCTGCGGTCTGCCGGGGTCGAGTGCGAGTATGCCGACCCCGATTATCTTGTGCTGATGGTCTCGCCCCAGAATCCGCCGGGGGACTTTGCGCGGCTTTTGACGGCACTTCCCCACTGCCCCGGCCCGGTCGGCCCGGGCGCGCAGCGGTTTGTCCTTTCCCCGCCTGCTCAGGTTCTGTCGGTGCGCCGGGCGCTGCTCTCCCCCAGCATCTCGCTGCCTGCCGCACAGGCGGTCGGGCGGATCTGCGCCGACCCCACCGTCTCCTGCCCGCCGGCCGTTCCGGTTGCGGTGAGCGGCGAGCGGATCAGCGCGGGGGCCGCCGCCGTCTTCGCCCACTATGGCATCGAGACGGTCAGCGTTATTAAGGAATAACAACAAAGCGGATGGATTTAGCAATCCATCCGCTTTGTTTATGTCAGGCCGCGTTTTCGATAGGCGGTAACAAACAATCCTGCCGCAAGCAACAGGTTGAGACCAAAGATCAGAAGATCGGCCGGATCCACCCGCCCGCCGATGCCGCCGAGCAGCCGGTTCACCTGCCCGGAATAAAGCCAGCGCGCCAGCACCCCGGCCCAGCGGTTGAACAGACCGAGCATCGGCAGGAAGGAGCACAGCAGCATCACCGGCACCGTCAGCGAGGTCGCCGACATCTGGCTGCGGCTGGCCACCCCGATCGCCCCGCCCAGCAGGATCGAAACGAGGGTTCCGGCCGCCAGCACAGCCAGAAACTGCACCCGTTCTGCCGGAGAATACTCCCCCGCCGCACAGAGCACCACTCCACCGATCAGGCAGGGCAGAAATACCGCTCCGCCGCTCCCGATCAGGTATTCCCTGGGGCGAACACCTGCGAGTAGCAGCACCCGCAGCGTGTTCTTTTCCTTTTCCTCTGCGATGATCGCCGCAGCAGCGGTCATCGGCGCCATGCCGACATACATCGTGCCAAAGAGGGTGACAAAAAAGTTTTCGGGCAGCCCTTCGGGCCGGACCATTTTCTGCATGATTAGCGTCAGGATGGGGAAAAGCAGAAATTGAATCAGCACCGTTTTGTTTCTGAATGTATCCGTCAGCTGCCGCTTAAAGAGCAGCGCCGCATTGCTCATCCTCCAGCCTCCTTCCGGTCAGGTTCAAAAAGACCTCCTCCAGCGTCGGTTCGGTGGAGTGGATCGCCGCGAGCTGGTCCCGCTCGAGCCAGCGGCAAAGCTCCGGCGCCGCAGCGGGGCCGTTTTCCAGCCATTGCCGCTGTCCATCCTTTAGGGTGATCAAAAGCCCATTTTGCCGGTTGTGTTGCCGGCAAAGTGCCTCCGGTGCACCGAGCGCAACGATCCGCCCCTCATGCAGCAGCGCTACCCGGTCGCAGAGCCGCTGCGCCTCAACCATGTTGTGGGTGGTCAGCAGAATGGTCATCCCCTTCTCCCGCTCTTCCTCCAGCAACCGCCAGATCCCCCGCGCGGCGGCGGGATCGAGACCGGCGGTCGGCTCGTCGAGAAAGAGCAGACGCGGGCCGCCGAGCAGCGCCCTTGCCAGCGCAAGCCGGTTTCGCATCCCTTTCGAGAGCCGTGCGGCCGGTGTTTTTCGCGCCTGCCAGAGCCCGCAGCGGCACAGCAGTTCTTCGCCGCGCGAGCGCTGCGCGCGGGTGAGCGCCGCGTAAAAGGAGAGGTTCTCTTCCGCCGTGAACCGGTCGTAAAGCCCGAGGTCGTCCATCATCGCGCCGATTTCCCTCCGGGTTTGTGCTGAAAGGCGGCGGGTGTCCTCTCCCCAGAGCGTCGCCGTGCCGCCGGTCTGGGACAACTGCCCGGTCAGAATCTTGACCAGCGTCGTTTTGCCCGCGCCGGAGGGGCCGAGCAGCCCGAAAATCTCCCCCCGGCCTACCGAAAAGGAGACCTCCCGCAGCACCGTTTGCCCGGCATAACAATGGCTGACGCTCTCCACGCAGAGAATCCCGCTCATTGTTCTTCCTCCTGCACCCGCCGCAGCGCCGCAGCAAGCTGCCGGTTTTCCATCCGCTCTTTCAAGGTCATCACCAGAAGGCTGCCCAAAAAAGAAAGGGCAAAGCAGAGCAGAAACATCGCCCAGGGCTGCCATTGATCCACCGGAAACCAGTCGAACAACAGGATAAAAGCGGTGATGCTCAACAGTACCGTGCCCAGCATACAGACCGTGCGAAGCCAGATTGCCATGCGTCGGATTACCCGATCGGTAAAAAAGAGAAACCGCGCCGCGGCGACGAGGACCGAGAGCGCAAAATACTCAGCCATCACCGCGACGGGGATGCCCTGCGCGCCGAGGGCAAAAATAGTTGAGTAGCCCTTTGCCGACTCTCCAAAGATAAGGCAAAAAAGATTCAAAACCAGCACCACAAACCCAAAGATGGTCAATACCTGTGCCAAAAAATCAAAGATGTTCTTTCGCCGCTCCATCAGGTCACCCCCAGTCGTTTTTTCAGCTCATCGGCATACAGCCGTGAGGCAATGATCTGTTCCCCGTTTGTCATCGTCACCCGCAGCTTGCGGTCTATCTCCGCCCGCAGGCTGCGGATCTTCTTCAGGTGGATCAGGCAGGACTTGCTCACCCGGCAAAATCCCGCTTCCTCCAGCCGCTGTTCCAGCTCATACAGACGCAGTTCAGATTCATAGACGGCGTCGGCGGTGTAGAGAAAGCTGCGCCGGTCCACACTCTCGATATAAACGACCGCGTCGAGATCAATCAGGTGGATCTCACCGTCCCGTTTGCCGGTGATCTGGTTGTTCATCATCCGCAGCGCGGCAAGCAGCCGCTCGGTCTCGGCCGTCAACTGCCCGCAGCGGACCAGAATCTCGGTCTCATGCAACTGCGGGTCGATTTGAATCTCAATCTTCACACCGTCGGCCCCCTTTCTGTTTTCTATCTTATCCTCTGTGCGGCGGATTGCAACCCCACAGCGCGCAAGCTGCCGTTTTGACTGTCCAACCTGCCAAAAGAAGCCCCGGACCGATGGGTCCGGGGTCTCTCTTTCACTCTTTATCACGCCTTACCATGCATTATCACGCAATCTCAATCGCATTGACCGGGCAGCCGGCCTGCGCGTCGAGCGCCGCACCGGCAACCTCTGCCGAAAGCTCGCCCTCTACCGCGCGGGCGATCCCCTCATCGGTCATCTCAAACACCTGCGGACAGGTCGATACGCACAGCCCACAGCCGATGCAGCTTTCATTTACCCTTGCTTTCACGGCGGTTTCCCCTTTCTTTTTGTTCCGCGGCAACACCGCGTTCTCCTCTAGTATGAGCTGAAAGTCCGCCGTTCATTCGGGGGGTCAGACAATCCGGTTAATCGGGTTGCCGGCACAGAAAGCGCGAATATTCTCAGCCACCATCGACACCAGTCGGCGACGGGTCTCCAGCCCGCGCCAGCCCATGTGGGGGGTGAGCACGACATTGTCCAGCGTATAAAGCGGGTTATCCGCCGCCGGCGGCTCGGTTTCCTGCACATCCAGCCCTGCGCCGGCGATCTGCCCGTTTTGCAGCGCCGCGATCAGCGCTGCCTCATCAACCAGCGCGCCGCGGGCCGTATTGATCAGAAAGGCAGACGGCTTCATTCGCGCCAGCTGCTGTGCGCCGATCATGTGCCGGGTCTGTGTGGTGAGCGGGCAATGCAGCGAGACAAAATCACTCTCCGCCAGCAGTTCGTCGAGCGGTACGTAGTGGATCCCCTCCTCGTCCGGGCGGGGATGGTGTGCGGCGGCGAGAATCTTCATCTCCATTGCCTGCGCGATCCGGATGACCGCCCGGCCGATATTGCCCGCCCCGACAACCCCCAGCGTCTTGCCGTTGAGCTCGACATGGTCCACCTTGAGATGGTCGGTAAAGTTGCTGTGATCCCCTGCGGCGAGCATCCGCTGCTGGACCGTCATCGAGGAGGCGAGGTTCAGCATCAGCAGCAGCACCGTCTGGGCAACCCGCTGGGTGCTGTAGGCCGGTACATTGCAGACCGCAATCCCCTTTTCCCGCGCCGCATCAAGGTCGATGTTGTTGTAGCCGGTACCCGCCTCGCAGATCAGCTTGACCGAGTCGGGCATCGCACGGATCAGCTCCCCCGGCACCGGAATCTCCTTGGTGACCACAACGGTGTGGCCGGCGATCCGCTCGAGCATCTTTTCGGGCGACGTTTCATCATAGACGGTTACCTGTGAGGCAATCTTTTCAAACCCGGCTTTTCCGTCATAATTGACCCGTGCTGCATTGAGCACCACCGTATTGTCCTGCATAGTTTTATCTCCCTTCGCCTTTTTGTTTTTCCTCCCCTGAGTGTAGCACAGCAACCTGCACGGCGCAACTGCGGCCCCTTGATTCTTTTTCCAGAATTCGCTATAATAAACCCGTGCTCCAACCACAAAGGATTGCCCGGCCTTCCGGGTTCCTGCGGGAAGGAGAAAACCATTCAGCATCCGTCCTGACACACATCGGGTTCGCCCGGGTGGGAAGGCAGTTCTGAGAAAATCCTGAAATATCTCGGCCCGCGCGCTGCGCCGGCCGGCTTGGTTCTGCGATTTTCCGCGCCTTCCGGACAGGGGAAAGCCGTTTCCCTTCAGGAAGGCGCTTTTTGTTGCGCGGGCGAAGGCTGAAAAAGGAAAGGGGGAACCGCAGTTTGGAGACAAGACTTTCGGTTATCAGCATCCTCGTCTCGGACCGTTCGTCCGCCGCGCGGGTCAATGACCTGCTGCATGAGTTCGGCGGTTATATCGTCGGTCGGATGGGGCTGCCCTATCGCGAGCGGGGCGTCTCGGTCATCTGCGTGGTGATCGACGCGCCCGGTGAGGTGACCAGCGCCCTGTCCGGCAAGCTGGGCATGCTGCCCGGAGTAACCGCAAAGACGATGACCTCCAAGGCCCCGGCGCCCCCGCGTGAGGACTGACCGTGTATGGTCAAAGAAAAGGAGAAATGGAAAATGAAAAAACTGATCGCCCTTGTGCTTTCGCTGGCGCTCGCCGCCTCCGCCCTTGTTGGCTGCGGCGGTTCTGACAGCTCCTCCGGCGCCTCTTCCGCCGCGCCGGACAGCTCCTCCGCCGCAGCTCCCTCTTCCTCGACTGCCGTCGAGCCGGCCGATATCCGGATCGCCGGTCTCAAGGGCCCGACCTCGATGGGTATGGTCAAGCTGATGGAGGACGCCGAGAACGGCGAGGCCGCGAACAACTACACCTTCACCATCGCCGGTTCGGCCGACGAGGTCACCCCCAAGCTGATCCAGGGCGAGTATGACATCGCCGCAGTACCCGCGAACCTGGCCTCGGTGCTCTACAACAACACCGAGGGCGCGGTAAAGCTGCTGGCAATCAATACCCTCGGCGTCATCTACATCGTTGAAAAGGGTGACAGCGTGCAGTCTCTGGCCGATCTTGCCGGCAAGACCATCTATGCCACCGGCAAGGGTTCGACCCCGGAGTACGCCTTCAACTACATTCTGAGCGAGAACGGCCTTGACCCCGCCACCGACGTCACCGTCGAGTGGAAGACCGAACCCACCGAGGTCGTGCAGATGCTCGCCCAGTCGGAGAGCGCCGTCGCAATGCTGCCCCAGCCCTATGTCACCGTCGCCCAGACCCAGGTTGAGGGGCTGCGGGTCGCGGTCGATCTGAACCAGGCCTGGAGCGATCTGGACAACGGCAGCCTCTTTTTGACCGGTGTGCTGGTCGTCCGTTCCGAGTTTGCCGAACAGTATCCCGAGCAGCTGGCCGCCTTCCTTGAGGAGTATCAGGCGTCTACCGAGTGGGTCAATGCGAATGTCGCCGACGCGGCGCAGCTGGTCGAGAAGTTCGACATCGTCGCCGCCGCTGTTGCCGAGAAAGCAATCCCCTACTGCAATATCACCTATATTGCAGGCGATGAAATGAAGACCGCGATGGACGGCTATCTGAAGGTACTATATGATCAGGAGCCCAAGTCGGTTGGCGGCACGCTGCCGGGCGACGACTTCTACTGCAATGCCGGCTAAGTCGCGCTGGGAAAAGGTTGTGGCCGTTGTGCTGGCGCTGCTGCTCTGGCAGCTGGGCGCAATGGCGCTCAACAGCCCGATTCTGCTGGTCAGCCCGCTGCGGGTTCTTGTGCGGCTGAGCGAGCTGGTGCGCCAAAGCAGCTTTTACGCCGCGATCGGCTTTTCGCTGGCCCGGATCGTCACGGGGTTCCTGTTTGGGCTGATCGGCGGCAGCCTGCTTGCCGCCGCCGCGAGCCGCTGGCACCCGGTAGAAGTGCTGCTGTGGCCTTATATCACCGTTATCAAGACCACCCCGGTGGCTTCCTTTATCATCCTCTGCCTGATCTGGCTGGACTCCTCTAACCTGTCGGTCTTTATCGCCTTTCTGATGGTGCTGCCGATCGTCTACGCAAATGTGCTGGAGGGGATCCGGCAGACCGACCAAAAGCTGCTTGAGATGGCTCGGCTGTTTCGGGTAGGGTTTGGCCGACGGCTGCGGTATATTTATCTGCCCCAGCTGCGTCCCTATCTGACCACCGCCTGCAGCATTGCGCTGGGGCTGTCCTGGAAGGCAGGCATCGCAGCCGAGGTCATCGGCATCCCTGACGGCTCGATCGGCGAGATGCTCTACGAAGCCAAGGTCTACCTGAGCTCGCCCGACCTTTTCGCCTGGACGGTGGTCATCATCGCGGTGAGCATTTTGTTTGAAAAGCTGTTCCTATTGCTGTTGAAAGCCGGTTACAGCCGGCTGGAGCAGGGCTGACCCGGAAGGAGGATTTGCGATGGAAGAACTCCTTGTACGGGGACTCTGCAAACGATTTGAGGACAAGGTGGTGCTGCAGGATTTCACCGCCCGGTTTCCCGCCGGCGAGACTACCTGTATCATGGGCCGCTCGGGCTGCGGAAAAACTACGCTGCTGAACATCCTGATGGGTTTTCTCGCCCCGGATGCGGGCGAGGTACGGGGACGCCCCGCCCGCCTTTCGGCGGTATTTCAGGAGGACCGTCTGCTCGAGGGATTCTCCGCGCGGGCCAACATCGCCTTTGTCAGCCCACAGCTGCCGGCAGAGCAGATTGACCGACACCTTGCCGCAGTAGGTCTGGCACAGGATGCCGGCCAGCCGGTGCGGGAGCTGTCGGGCGGGATGCGCCGGCGGGTCGCAATCGTGCGGGCGGTGCTCGCGGGCGGCGATCTGTTGCTGCTCGACGAGCCTTTCAAGGGGCTGGACGAGACTACCCGCGCGTCGGTGGCGTCCTATCTGCGGGCCGAGACGCCCGGTCGGACGGTCGTCATGGTCACCCATGACCCTGACGAGGTCGCGCTGATGGGCGGACAGCTGCTTGAGATGGAACCGACGGGTGCGGGCGATACGACCTGACACCGGTTGTTGGAAAGGCAGGTATGTTATGAACTACGAGACAAAGCAAGAGGTCCTCGCAGCGCTTTCGATGCCGTGGGCGGCGTTTTCTACCGACGTGCTGCCCGCCGCAAAGGAGGTGCACCGGGCGCAGAACGGCGACCGCCTGACCGTCACCGCGATGCTGGGTTACAGCAATGTCTGCAAAAATCAATGTCTCTACTGCGGCATGCGGGCGGCCAACAATGCGGTACCCCGCTACCGGATCGAGCCCGATGAGGTGCTCGCCTCGGTCCGCGCGGCGCGGGAGGCCGGATTTACCCGGCTGTTTCTGATCTCGGGCGAGGATCCCAAATACGATTTTGAAAAGCTGCTGCGGATGGTCGAGGGGGCGAAAAAGCTCGGCATCGCCCATATCAGCCTCGCCTGCGGCGAGTTCGAGCGCAGCCAGTACGAGGAGCTGCGCGCGGCCGGCGCCGACGAGTATGTAATCAAGTTTGAGATGTCGCATAAGGACACCTTCGACCGGCTGAACCCCTCCACCAACTTTGAAAAGCGGATGGCGGCAATCAGCCATGTCAAGGAATCCGGCATGGAACTGGCCTCGGGCAACATTGTGGATTATCCCGGTCAGACGCTGGACGAGCTGGCCGATGACATCCTGCTGATGCGAAAGCTTGAAATCAGCTGGGCGCCGATCGTTCCCTATCTGCCCGCACAGAACACCCCGCTCGCCGCCGAGGGCGGCCCGGGTCGGCAGGAGATGATCCTGCGGGAGATCGCCCTCACCCGGCTGATGCTGCCGCAGGTCAACATCACCGGCGGTCAGCCGGGCAAGAACCTCGCCGATGGTTTTTCCAGCGTCGACGGGACCCAAGCGGCGCTCGCAGCCGGTGCAAACCTGCTCTTTGCCGATCTGCTGCCCGCGGCGCGGGCACAGGCTTTCCGGGTGGTGGATAACCGCACCCTGCTCGGGCTGGATCACATCCATCGAATGGCTGAGATGAGCGGCATGTCTCTTTGCCTGTAAACGAATAAAAAAGGACCCGATGCAGCCGCATCGGGTCCTTTTTCTGTGTTGCCGAAGCCCTCACCTTGAAAATTCCGCGCAGAGAAAAAGCGGCAGATCCGCACCGTTCTCTTTCGGATTGTAGCTGGACGGCTCGGTCAGCTCAACCAGAGAAAAACCGCAGCGGGCGGCAAGATTGAGATAAAAAGAAATCGGTCGATGATAATGAATCGACTTTCCCCAAAAATTTCCGGTTTGGGTGTGGGGCGTCAGGTAACCGCTGATCTCTTTGGCCCGCTTTCTTCCATCTGCGCCAACAACCCAGTCACCGATATAAAAGGCAGGATGCACGATCGAAAACCACAACCGCCCATTCGCATCCAGCACTCGTGCAAACTCGGTCAGCACCCCCTCGATCTCGGGCAGATCCATCAACACCTGATTGCAGAAGACGAGGTCAAAGCTGCCGCTTGGATAGGGCAGCGTTTTTGTGAGGTCGACCAGGTCAAACCGGCACGTCGGATAATCGCTCTGTGCCAGACGAATCATTTCGGCCGCCCCATCGCAGCCGGTCACCTGCGCGCCCTGCTGCGCGAACCAGCCGGTATACTGGCCATATCCACACCCGGCATCCAGCACCCGTTTGCCTGCGATCTTTTCAAAGCGTTGCTCCACCAGCGCCCGATTCTGCGCTGAAAAATCAGACCCCTGCTGTACCCGGCGATACTCTGCCGCTGCCGCTTTCCAATACTGCAATGCATCCATATTCTCCATCTCATCTCCTCCCTTTCCGAGATAAAAAGGCCCCGGCAGGCCGCTTTCCGCACTGCCGGTTCCTTTGCATCAGTCTTTTCAGGCCCGGATAACCCGGCCCTCCTTGCGGGGCTTTGCCGCCGGCTCCTCAGCGGGATAGCCGAGGATGCAATGGGCGACGCCGCGATAGTTCTCGGGAACGCCCCATTTTTTCATCAGCGCCTTGCCCTCCTCGCTCTCAAAGACCGGCTTTGCGCGGTGAATCCAGCAGCTGCCAAGGCCGACCGCCTTGGCTGCGAGCATCAGGTTCTGCATCACCAGCGCGCCATCCTCCTCGCAGGTCTCGCCGCGGTCGCCGTTGGAGAAGACGACGATCACCGTCGGTGCGCCGTAGAACGGATCGCTGTCATTGCCCAGTACCCGGGCATTGAGGCCGGAGAGCAGCTTGACCGTCTCGGGGTCCTGTACCGCTACCAGGATCGGGGACTGCAGCCCCATACTGCTCGGCGCCCAGGTACCGGCCTCGAGCACATAATCCAGCTCCTCAGCCTTGATCTGCTCCGCTTTGTAAGCGCGGACGCTGCGGCGGCTCTTGATGAGCTCCATCACTTCCTGCTTATTCATAATTCTCAAACGCTCCTTTACCCCGGGTGCGCCCGGCTATTTTTACATCAAAATTATACCATCCCAGCAAAACAAAATCAATTTGCCGGTTATCGCGCCATCTCAATCGGGTAAAATTCCCTATCACGCTTGCAAATCGCATCAAACCGCGCTATACTCTCTTTGTCCTGCCCCGGCAGGATAAAATATGCACTGCATCCACAGAAAGAGTGGAGCGGCAGCAGGAGGAAATTGAATATGAAACGCAAGACCGATGTTCGCTATCTGACCGAATTGGGCCTGTTGACGGCGCTCGTCCTCATCATGGCCTATACCCCGCTGGGGTATCTCAAGACCCCCTGGGGGGTAGAGATCACCTTTATCGTCATTCCGGTGGCGATCGGCTCGATTCTGCTCGGGCCTGCCGCCGGGGGATTTTTGGGGTTGGTGTTCGGGCTGACCAGCTTTTTCCAATGCTTTGGCACCAGTCCGCTGGGGGCGGTGCTGCTCGGGCTCAGTCCGTTTGGCACCTTTTTCTGCTGTGTTGTCAACCGGGTGCTGGTGGGAATCCTTCCCGGCCTGCTCTACCGGCTGCTGCGCCGATATGACCGGACCAAGGTCGCCGGGATCGCGGTTTGCTGCTTTTTGACTCCGGTACTCAACACCCTGCTTTACATCGTCGGCAACTGGCTGATCTTCTCGCAGGCGTGGCTCGACATCGCTGCTAACAGCTATGGCTATACCGGCGCGGGCGGTCTCGGCTTGCTCGGATTTATGCTCAGCTTGGTGGCGGTCAACGGCTTGGCGGAAGCGGCGGCCTGTCTGGTGCTGGGTACCAGCGTCTGCAAGGCGCTGCAAAAAACGATCTATCGGGAGGGGGTTCGTTCTCGTTGAAGGAAATCGACATTATGCAGGTCGGCGGATTTCGGGTCGGCCACGCACAGAATGAGCAGGCCGCAACCGGCTGTACCGTGATCCTCTGCGATCAGATGAGCCCCGCGGGAGTGGATGTTCGGGGTGGTGGGCCTGCCAGCCGGGAATCTCAAATTCTCAATCCGGTGGCCGCCGCCGAGGGGATCAATGCGGTGCTGCTGTCGGGCGGCAGCGCGTTTGGCCTGGATGCCGCCGGCGGCGTTCAGCGGTATCTTGAGGAACGGGGTATCGGCTTTGACGTGGGGATCACCAAGGTTCCCCTTGTGAGTCAGTCCTGCCTGTTCGACCTGACGGTGGGCAGCAGTACGGTGCGCCCTGATGCCAAAATGGCCTATGCCGCCTGTGAGAACGCTTCCTACGATTCACCCGCGCAGGGCAATGCCGGCGCCGGTATCGGCTGTTCGATCGGCAAATACCGGGGCATGGATCGGGCGATGAAGTCAGGCTTTGGCACCTATGCGCTCGAAGCGGGTGCGCTGCGGGTCGGTGCTCTGGTCGCGGTCAATGCGCTGGGGGATGTTTACAGTCCCGACGGCAAGCCCGTCGCCGGGCTGCTGAACCCGGAAAAGAACGGCCTGTCCTGCACCATCGAGGAGATGTTCGCCGACGCGACGCTGGCTGCAAATCTTTTCACCGGCAACACGACGCTGGGCGTG
Source organism: uncultured Pygmaiobacter sp. (assembly GCA_944386485.1). Classification (GTDB taxonomy): domain Bacteria; phylum Bacillota; class Clostridia; order Oscillospirales; family Ruminococcaceae; genus Pygmaiobacter. The sequence continues at coordinate 33,780 of CALXBG010000005.1, forward strand.
GTGGTGACCAATGCCCGGCTCAATAAGACCCAGCTGACCAAGGTAGCCGGCATGACCCACAACGGCTATGCGCGGGCAATTCGCCCGGTACACACCTCCGCCGACGGAGACAGCATCTATGCGCTGTCGGTGGGCAGCGTACCTGGAGACGTCAATCTAGTGGGCTGCATGGCGGCCCGCGCAATGGAGGCGGCAATCCTGCGGGCAGTTCAGTCCGCCCACACGGCTTATGGCCTTCCCGGATGGGAGAAGCTGCACGGTGCGGATGCTGCGCGATAAATAAAACAGGACCTTCGGCAAAAGCCGAAGGTCCTTTGTGTTTTTGTCCGCTTATCAGCGTTTACTCCTTTTGGTTCTGTTTGCGAAACTGTGCTGGGGTCATGCCGGTTTGCCGCTTGAAGCTCTGTGAAAAGTAACTTTGAGAGGAAAAACCTGAGAGCAGCGCGATCTTTGAAATATTGTAATCCGTCTCCCGCAATAGCCGCTGTGAACCATTGATTCTCTGGCGGATCAGATAGTTGATCGGAGAGATTCCATAGGTGCGGGTAAACGCATGTACAAGATAATATTTGTTCAGCCCGGTGCGCTCGGCCAGGATATCCAGCGTAATCTCCTCGGCAAAGTTTGCGTCGATAAACCGCTTTACTGCGCTGCACTCCTTTCCCGACCGGTTGGACTCGGACAGCAGCGGCACCCCGCTGCGCCGCAGCAGTACCACCATCACCAGCGCCAACAGGCTTTCGGCCGCAGTTTCCCACCCGGTCTGCTTTTCACGCTGTTCCCGGAAAAACTCCCGCAGGAAAAACCGCATCTGTTCGCGGCAGTCGGCGCAGGACAGCACCGTGAAATCCGTTTCGCAATGGCTGAAGTCTAGCGTCGTTTCAGCCACCCGGATCAAGACATAATCGATCGGCTGCTCCCGCGCCCCAACCTCATAACCAAGATCTGGATTGACCGCGACGAGATCATCCGTAGCCAGCAAGGTCTCCCGCTGTTGTGCACGCAGATACCCCTCTCCAGAAATGATGTACATCAGCCGAAGGGCATCTTCCGGCTGTTCATGACGGTACTGTTCCTGATGTAAATCAACAACTTCTGCCGTAATCATGCGCAGGCGCTCCTGCGCGTCCATCGTGCGTTTTTTGTTTTTCAAATCAATCCGCCCCAGTTGCCGTTGGGTACCCGGCGCTGAATTTTATTCTTTAATTTATTATAGCGCGGTTTTGATTTTAGCACAAGTTCACAGTTTTTTTCTTTTTTAACAAAATTTATCTATGCGTTTTGTTTGTATTTTTTTGTTTTACAACCCACTAATTGACAAAAAGCGCTTTTCTATTGCAAAATAAGAATAATTCAAATCAGGTGAATATGCGGCGCAAACTGGGGGTTGAAAGAGGATGAAACGATCAACAGCAATCGATATGACTACCGGCAAGGTGAGCAGTCAGATTTTACGGTTTGCCCTCCCCCTTTTGATCGGCAATATCTTTCAGCAGCTATACAACACGGTCGACTCGATTGTGGTCGGGCGGTTTGTCGGCAAGCAGGCGCTCGCTGCGCTGGGGGTCGCTTCACCGGTCATGAACATTGTGCTCTTTACCGTTATCGGTCTTTGTACCGGCGCTTCCATCTATATGGCCACGCTCTGGGGCGAGGGAGATATGGAAAAATGCCGCAGAGAATTTTCGACCTGTATCCTGGCGGGAATTGCATTTACCGCCGCCGTCTCGGCGCTGGCGATTTTCTGTATCGGGCCGATCCTGCGCCTGATGCAGACCCCCGCTGAATTGATGGGGGAGGCCACCGCCTATCTTCGTGTCATCTTTGGCGGTCTTATCTTCAGTTACCTATATAATATCTATACTGCGGCGCTGCGGGCCGCCGGCGACTCCGCCTCCCCGCTTTACTTTCTGGTCCTCTCTTCGGTGATCAACATTCTACTCGATTTGCTCTTTGTCCCGGTGCTGGGTTGGGGCGCAGTCGGCGCCGCTGTGGCCACGGTTCTCGCGCAGGCAATCAGCGCGCTGCTGTGTTACCTTTATACCGCAAAGCAGTTTCCGCAGCTCCATCTGCGTCGGCGGGATCTGGTGCTGGACAGCCGGCTGTTGCGGACCACGGTTGGGTACAGCCAGTCGGCAGCGCTGCAGCAGACCTGTTTTTTCATCGGTAAGTTCTTGTTACAGGGCGCGGTAAATCCGCTTGGAACCGACACCATCGCCGCCTTCAATGCGGTCAGCCGGATCGAGGGCTTTGTGCTTGCACCCGGCAACAGCATCGCCACCGCCGTCACCACCTTCATCGCCCAAAACAAGGGGGCGCGCAAGCCCGACCGGATCTTCGACGGTTTTCGGCAGGGCTGTCGGATGGCCTGGGGATATGACATTTTGATGGTCACCTTCATGTATCTGCTGGCCCGGCCGATGACCTCTCTCTTTGTCGACGCCGGAGAGACAGCGGTCGTCGCCGAGGGGGTTCGGTATCTGCACGCAATGTGTCCGTTCTATCTGCTGCCGGCGATGGGGGATGTCATGCAGGGATTTTTCCGCGGCATCGGCAAGCTGAACGTCTCGCTGTTCGGCACCATCTTCCAGATCTCGATCCGGGTCGCACTAACCTATCTGCTGGCCGGTTCGTTGGGTCTGGTCAGCGTCAGCATCGCCACCGGTACCGGCTGGTGCCTGTTCCTGATTATCCTCGCCGTTCTCTACCGCAGAGAAAAACCGCGGGTACGCCGCGCGCTTTCCGTCGCCCCGGCCGATTCCTGAGTTCCGATCGAAATTCCTCTTGCGCTGTTTGCCGTTCTGCCGTAAAATAAGAGCGGAAAAAGCCCGCCGATGGCCCGGTGGGCAGAGTAAAGGAGAATGAATCGGATGGAGAAATCAAAGGTCTATTACAGCGATCTGCGTGCGCTGCCCGGCACCAATCTGCTGGTCAAGCTGCAAAGGCTGATCCGCCGTGCCGGCATTGGCGAGATCGACATGGAGAACAAGATGGTCGCCATCAAGATCCACTTCGGTGAGCCGGGCAACCTGTCCTATCTGCGCCCCAATTACGCCAAGGCGGTTGCGGACGTGATCAAGGATCTGGGCGGCCGCCCCTTCCTGACCGACTGCAACACCTTGTATGTAGGCCGGCGCAAAAACGCGCTGGATCATATTGATGCCGCCTACGAAAATGGTTTCACCCCGTTTTCGACCGGCTGTAACGTCATCATCGCCGATGGTCTCAAGGGCACCGATGATGTTGAGGTTCCTGTGGTCGGCGGCGAGCTGATCAAGAGCGCGAAGATCGGCCGCGCCATCATGGATGCCGATGTCTTTATCACCCTGTCCCATTTCAAGGGGCATGAGTCCACCGGTTTTGGCGGTTGTCTGAAGAACATCGGCATGGGCTGCGGCAGCCGCGCAGGCAAGATGGAGCAGCACAACTCCGGCAAGCCGACGGTTGATCACGAGGTCTGCCGCGGCTGTCATATCTGCGCCAGAAACTGCGCCCACGGCGCAATCAGCTTCGGTGAGGACGGCAAGGCCAGCATCGATCACAACAAGTGCGTGGGCTGCGGTCGCTGCCTGGGCGCCTGCAATTTTGACGCCATCTATAATGAGAACTCCTCGGCGAACGATGAGCTGAACAAGAAGATTGCCGAGTACTCCAAGGCGGTCGTCGACGGCCGTCCGAACTTCCATATCAATCTGGTCATCGACGTCTCCCCCTACTGCGACTGCCATGCGGAGAATGATGCGCCGATCATCCCCGATGTCGGCATGTTTGCCAGCTTCGACCCTGTCGCGCTGGATCAGGCCTGTGCCGACGCCTGCAACAAGATGCCGGTCATGCCCGGCAGCCTATTGGATGACGAGATGCATGCAGAACATTTCTGCGACCATCACGACCACTTCTCTAACACTTCGCCGGAAACCAACTGGAAGGTTTGCCTCGAGCATGCCGAGAAGATCGGTCTGGGCAGCCGGGAATATGAGCTGATCAAGGTCTGATCTGCTGCACGATAAAAAAGATGGGCTTCAACCGCTTGGGTTGAAGCCCATTCTTTATTTCCACAGCTGCGGCGGGTAAAGGCCGGCTGCGGTCATCTCCGCAATCGCCTTAACCACCACCGGTTTGTCCTCCTTGTAGGTCACGCCATACCAGCGATCCTCGCTTGAGAGCACCTGCACCCGTGCTTTTCCCTCTGCGATCAGCTCGCTGACCACGCCGGGCAGAAAATACTCACCCTTTTCCGGGTTTTCCCGCAGCGCCCGGTCGAGAAAATCCGGAAAACGCGCCTCGGCCTCCTCGAGAAAGCTGTGGGTAAACCCCCACATATTCATCGAGACGACCGTATCTCCCGGCAGATGTCCCCAGCTTTTGCCGTCATCCTCGGTGAACTTCGCATCATCGCCATCCCGGAAGATCTTGGTGTGCTCGCACACCTCTTCCAGCCAGCCTTCGCCCGAGACACGACAGACGCCGCGGGCGACATGCCCGTTCTCGGTCAGAGTATTCCGAAGCCGGTAGCCGACCATCGTATACTCGTACTGCGCTCCGTCGGGATGGGTACTGAGATAGCGGTAGATTTCGCGAAACGCCTGTGGACCATAATAGTCGTCGGCGTTGATGACCGCGAACGGACCGTTGACCACCCCACGGGCAGCCAGCACCGCGTGGGCGGTTCCCCAGGGCTTCTTGCGGCCCGCCGGTACCGCATACCCTGCGGGCAGATCATCCAGCCGCTGAAAGACGATCTCGGTCTCCATCCTTCTCTTCAGCGGGTCGGTGACCGCCGCGCGGAACGCGGCCTCATTCTCTTTCTTAATGACAAAAACCGCTTTTTCAAATCCGGCCCGCTTCGCGTCGTAGAGGGAGTAATCCATGATCACCTCGCCGCCGGGTCCGACCGGGTCGATCTGCTTGAGCCCACCATACCGTGAGCCCATCCCTGCAGCCATCACAACCAATACCGGTTTATCCATGCTGTTCTCCTTTTGGCGTCACGCGCCGGACGCCGTGTCTTTTCTCCATTATAATCGCCGCACAGTATTTTTTCCATCCCGTTCGGTCGAAAAAAAAGAGGGGATATCCCCCCTTTTTTGTTATTTGCGATATCCGTTGGGGTTGTGGGACTGCCAGTTCCAGGAGTCACGGCACATTTCCTCAATGCCATACTTCGCCTCCCAGCCCAGCTCCTCACGCGCCTTGGTGGGATCGGCATAGCAGGCGGCGATGTCACCCGGCCGGCGGGGTGCAATCACATAGGGCAATTTTTTGCCGCAGGCCTTTTCATAGGCGTGGATCACGTCCAATACCGAGTAGCCGTGTCCGGTACCGAGGTTATAGATAACAAGACCCGACCGGGTTTCGAGCTTGCGGATCGCAGCGACGTGGCCGGCCGCGAGATCCATGACATGAATGTAGTCCCGCACACCGGTGCCATCCGGGGTATTGTAGTCGTCGCCGAAGACATTGATATGGTCCAGCTTGCCGACCGCAACCTGCGCGATATAGGGCACCAGATTGTTCGGGATGCCGGCGGGATCCTCGCCGATCATGCCGGACGGATGGGCGCCGATCGGGTTGAAATACCGCAGCAGCGCGATGTTCATCTCGGGATCCGCCTTGTAGACGTCCTTGAGGATCATCTCGATCATCAGTTTTGTCGATCCATAAGGGTTGGTGGTCGAGAGCGGGAAATCCTCGGTGATCGGTACCGTATGCGGATCGCCGTAGACCGTGGCAGAAGAGGAGAAGACGAAGTTCTTCACCCCGTATTTCCGCATCACCTTGAGCAGCACCAGCGTCGAGGTGAGGTTGTTATCGTAATACTCCAGCGGCTTGGCAACGCTCTCCCCCACCGCTTTGAGACCGGCGAAATGAATCACCGAGTCGATCTCAGGATGTGCGGCAAACAGCGCGTCCGTCGCCTCGTAATCGCACAGATCGATCTTGACAAAGGGGAACTCCTTACCCGCCAGTTCCCGGGTGCGCCAGACCGCCTCTTCACAGGAGTTGACGAGGTTGTCCGCCACAATGATCTCATAGCCCGCATCGATCAGCTCCAGGCAGGTGTGGGAACCGATGTACCCCGCGCCGCCGCATACCAGTACCGCCATAGTATCTGCCTCCTTGCAGTTTCCGGCCGCAGCCGGTGTTTCTGTTTCTTATTGTACGCCGCATCCGCCGGGAATTAAATGGATTATTGGACGGATTATCTGTATTTTTCGGCGTTCTGTTTTTATATTATAGCCGATCCGGTCCAAACCCGGCAAGCGCTCACCTTGCCCTTTTGCAAAAAATCTGGTATACTAACTTTGTTTGTCGATCCGTCCGGGGTCTTCACCCCATTGATTTTCACACAGAGGAGTGCAGACATGCTGACCTTGTTCAAAAAATACCTTATCGTCTTTCTCGTCTCGATGGTGCCGATCGTCGAGCTGCGCGGCGCGATCCCCATCGGTGTCGGGATGGGGGTTCCCCTGTTTGAGACCTATATCCTGGCTACCATCGGCAACATGCTTCCGGTACCGGTCATCATCCTGTTCAGCAAACAGGTGCTGCTGTGGTGCTGCAAATTGCCCGGCAAATGGGGCAAGCCCTTTCTTTGGATCTATCACAAGGGAGTTCGGGCCGGAGACGCCCTTCAGGCAAAGGCCGGCCGCGGACTGTATTTCGCGCTTTTTGTCTTCGTGGCAATTCCTCTGCCCGGTACCGGCGCCTGGACCGGCAGTCTGGCCGCAACGCTGCTCGATATGAAGTTCTGGCCCAGCGTGCTGGCAGTTATGTGCGGTGTGCTGACCGCCGGGGTCGTTATGGGCGCGGTTTCGGCCGGTGTTTTCGGCGGACTGGGTATGCTGTTCGCCTGATCTTCTTACAAAAAATCCGGATGACCTTAGGGTCATCCGGATTTTTTATCTGTTTTTCCTCCCAAAAAGGGAGCGGCGGGATCTTTCGGTCGCCTGATATCCAACAGAAAAATTTTTGAAGAAGTTTTTTTCTCTCCCTCGTACTATACACGAAAGGTGGTGAGGCGGCAGATGACCGACGGCGCGTTTGAACAACTGGTTACCGACTATCAAAAGCTGATCTATACCATCTGCCGCCAGATGGTCGGCGACCCCGACATTGCCGAGGATCTCACACAGGAAACCTTTCTATCGGCCTATCTGCACCGGGATCGATGTGACCCGCAAACCGTCCGCCCCTGGTTGTGCCGAATTGCAGTCAACAAGGCAAAAGACCACCTGAAAAGCGCTTGGCGGCGGCGAGTCGACACCGGCGGCGAAGAAGCTGAAACAACCGCCACGCTGCCCTCCGCCGAGGATCTCGCTCTCGACCGGGTCGCAGCTGAACGAATCGAACAGGCTGTCCGCGCACTACATGAGCCCTATTTGATGGTCTCGGTGCTCTATTTTCTCGAACAGCGTCCGGTAGAGGAGATCGCGCGGCGGCTGAGCCGACCGGCTAAAACGGTGCAAACCCAACTCTATCGGGCAAAACGGATGCTGCAGCAGCAGCTGGATAAGGGAGGGGATTGATTTGATCCTGTTTGACGACGTTACCGGCCACATCACCGACGCGGGCTTTGCCGCGCTGGAATCTGACCAGCTTGAATTACAGCAACGGCTCGAACTGGCAGAGCATCTTTCCTTCTGCGATGATTGCTGTGCGCGCTACACCGCTTTCTTGGAGCATCGGCCTCTGTTGGAGCCGCCTCACCCGGTTGCAGCCCCGGTGATCCGGCGCATCCGGTCACACGGACGGCTGATCCTGCTGCGCCGGGCGCTGCGGGTTGGGCTGGCCGCCTGTTTGCTAATCACCGTTCTCTCGGTGTTCGCCCCGCCTCTGACCGGTGTGAAAAGCGGCAGCCTGCGGCTGGATTTTGAGCTTCAGCAGAACACCGCCGCCGCACAGCAGCTGGCCCGTCAAGCCGCAAAAGACAAAGAAATCGAACCGCAAACCCTGAATATGCGAATCTCAAACGCAGTAGATCAGCTGATCGCTGCACTAAAAGAAAAAGGAGAGACCGAACAATGAAAAAGAGCGCCTTCCTGACCTTTATCTTCGCCTGCTGGCCCGGTGCCGGCCAGATGTATTTGGGCTATACCAAACGGGGCTTTTCGCTGATGACCATCTTTTTGCTTCTGATCGGTCTGTCCGGCTTTTTGGATCTGTGGATCTTCGCAGTTCTCACCCCCGTGATCTGGTTTTTTGCCTTTTTTGATGCTTGGGCGATCCGCAACCGCGGTGTGCAGCCCAGCTATCCTGATGACGACTTTCTGTTTTTTTCCGCGCCGGATAGCCGGCAGGACGTGCTGCAGTTTGCCCGCAAATATCACCGTGCGCTTGGTATCGGCCTGATCCTGCTCGGTCTGTATGTGATCTACAACAACCTGCTGATGCCGGCCCTCGCCTCGTTGATCGGGCAATTTTCGGTTGAGCTGGGCTGGCTGTGGCGTCTGGCAAACAATCTCCCTGCGCTGGTGCTCTCGATGATCTTCATCCTGTTTGGACTGCACCTCTGCCGCGGTGAGCGCCGGTCAGACAGGGAGAGTGGAGAGGAGGAGGATCTGTGATGCGGGAACTAGTTCAAGAACCTCTTTCTCCTTCGCCCGCGCCCGGCTTGGAGCCGGAACGAAAGGAACCGCCCAGACCGCCCAAAACCCGGCGGGTCGGCACCCTTACCTGCGGCATCGCGCTGATCTTCTTTGGCGCGGGAATCGGCGCATTTTTGATCTGGCCGGGCTTTGATCTGATGCTTCTGCTGCGCCTGTCCCCACTAATGTTGGTGTTGCTCGGCGCTGAGCTGCTAGTTGCAAGCTTTTCCCGGTTCGAGCTGCGGCTCAAATATGATTTTGCCTCGATCTTTCTCTGTCTGCTGCTCGGCATTACTGCGCTGGGACTTTCGGTCTTTCTCGTCGTGGTGCGCTGGTTTGGCCCGGATCAGCAGGCTGCACAGGCCCGCCTTACCGCACAGACCGACGCTGCCGTCTATCAGCTGCTCAAAGAAGACCCGGCAGTATTGGACTGCCGCAGCGACGTCATTCTTTATACCCCTGTCCTGTCGCAATCTGAGGATCAGAATATCCAGCCTGATCGGCTGAGACTCGACATCAGTCTGCGTGGTCCGTACACCGAAGCCGCGGCGTTTGCAGAGGACTGTGCCCGGGTGCGGGATCTTCTGCTCGCAGGCGACCTTTCACCCGACCGGATCACCTTTTCCTGGGCACAGGGAGAAGAGGATCTGTCCCTTGTACTCGACAGCCCCTTTGCATTACAGGAAACTGCGGCACAACTGACTGAACGGGTCGTCTGACAGCCTTTCTGTTTTGTAAAATACCAGACAACTAATTGCAGCCTCCCCCAACCGCGTGGTACAATAAATTTGTATCATAAAGTACGCCGCGGCCCATCTGCGGAAGAAAAGGGGTTGAGGAATCTTGCTCAAGAGTTTTACCAAACAGGAAAAGAGCTGGATGATGTACGACTGGGCCAATAGCGCCCATTCGGTTGTTGTGGTCACCATCCTGCCGATCTTCTACAACACCGTCGCGGGTTTCACCCGTGACGCCGCCTCAAGCATGAGCGTATGGGGGTACGCCACCAGTATTGCGATGCTGATCATCGCGCTTGCCGCCCCGATTCTCGGTGTTTTTGGTGATTTCGAAGGATTCCGCAAAAAGCTTTTCACCATCTTTATGGTGGTCGGTGTTCTGGCCTGTGCCGGTCTGGCAATCACCCCGCTGACCGGATTTGAAAATCAGGCGGTGGCCGAAAGGGTCGGCATCGTCATTCTGGTTCTCTATGTCGTCAGTCAGATCGGTTTTGCCGGTGCCAATATCTACTACGACAGTTTTCTGCCTGATGTGACCACCAGCGAACGGATGGACCGGGTTTCCACGATGGGATATGGCCTTGGATATATCGGCGGTTCCACCATTCCGCTGCTGCTCTTTCTCATTCTCAACGCGGTTGGGGTGGACATGCTCTGGTGCCTCGCCTTTGCGTTTGGCTTTACCGCAGTCTGGTGGCTGGTCTTCAGCTTTCCCCTGCTTAAAAATGTCGAGCAGAAGAGTTTTGTTCGGCGGGAAAAGGGCGCAGTTGGGCAGGCCATCCGGGGGCTCGGGCACACGATGCGGGACATCTTCCACCACAAGGTGATGTTCGTCTTCCTGCTCGCCTATTTCTTCTACATCGATGGGGTCAACACCATCATCCACATGTCCACCAGTTACGGTGACACGCTGGGGCTGGATTCGACCGCGATGCTGCTGGCGCTGCTGCTGGTTCAGATTCTCGGACTTCCCTTCTGCCTGATCTACATCAAGCTGTCTGATCGGTTTGGCGCGCAGTTCATGGTCGGGGTAGGCATCTGCATCTATATGGGAATTACCGTCTTCGGTTTCTTCGTCCGCAGCGAATGGCAGTTCTGGGTACTGGCCGTGCTGGTCGCCACCAGCCAGGGCGGAATTCAGGCGCTCTCCCGCAGTACCTTCGGCAAGCTGCTGCCGGATAAAAACCGCTCGGGTGAGTTCTTCGGCTTTTACGACATCTTTGGTAAGTTTTCGGCCATCATCGGCCCGACTCTGGTGGGTATTTGTTCCAGCGCCGCCTCGGCGGTCATCTACCGGCAGGAGGGAATTGATCCTGCCACCGCCCCAACCACCCTGCTTGAAGAGATCAGCCAGCGCGCTGCCCCCTGGGGAGTGCTGAGCATCCTGATCATCTTTTTGATCGGCGGCGGTCTCTTTTTCTTCGTTCTGCCCCGCTACCAGCGCAAGGCGAACCAGGAACGGCAGGGCTGATTGCTGATTGCTGATTATCGCATATTGTTTATCCGGAGGTTTTCCTCTATGCCAGATGCTTATACCCATCTGCGAACCGCCCGCCATGCGGCGGCGCTCGCCGGAATTGACCTGCCCGTGCCCGCCGCCTTTCTTGCCGGGGCAAACGGGCCGGATCCCTTGTTTGTCTACCGCTTTTGGGACGCTCATCCCGCGGTAGACCTGCCCGCGCTGGGGCAGCGGATGCACCGCGAACAGGCAGGCGCTTTTCTGCGGGCGCTCGTTCGCCGGGCACAAAGTCCCGCGCAGCGCAGCTATGCGGCCGGATTTGTGCTCCACAACACGCTGGACAGCCTGGCTCATCCCTATGTGGCTCTGCTCACCCAACAGGGCGGGGTATACGACATTCCACAGGGGCACAGTTATTATGAGGCTGCGCTGGATACCGCGCTTTGGCGGATGGATTTCGGGCACGGACTGCCCTCGTCCAAGCAGAGTGCCCCGGTGCTTGTGACCGCCGAGTTGGCACAGGTCGCCGCGCTGCTTCGGGGCGCGATCGCCGAAGTTTACGGCGAGCAGGTTCCCATTTTGGCGCTGCTGGACTGTTTTTCCCACTTTTCTCTGGCCCGCTGGTTTTTTCGCTCGCCGCTGGGCGGCAAAAAGTTGATCGCCCGCGTCATTGATCTCGCGCTATACCGCAAGAGTTTTTCGCACAGCCACATGCTGCCCGGGCGGCTGCGCCGCAACCTACCGGCCGAGTGGACGGATCCTTATACCGGTATCGTCCACGAGGGTGGGATGCAGCACATTCTGACGCAGGCAGAAGAACTGGGCGCTATGCGGCTGGATGCCCTCGATCGGTACTGGGCCGGACGCCTTACCGAAGAAAACCTTTTCGATGTGCTGGGCAATGCCAGCTATGATACCGGCCTTCCCTGCTAAAAAACACTTGACATTTGCTCAAGATTCATGTTAGGACGGATTTTGCATAAAATTGAATCTGCCGGCATTGCCGGAATGACCCCAACTTTGTCTGTTTCTCTGGATAAATTGAAACAGACGGGCGGGGTCTTTTTTTGTGCTTTTCGCACCATTCAAAACACAAAACAGAAAGGATGCCCCCCAATGAACCAACCCGCAAACAAGATGGCGACAAGGCCGGTATTCCCCCTGCTGATGAGCATGGCCTTGCCCCCGATGTTCTCCATGCTGCTCAGCAGTCTTTATAATATTGTCGACAGCATGTTTGTCGCCCGGTACAACGCCGACGCGCTGACCGCCGTCAGCCTTGCCTTTCCGCTGCAAAACTTTGCGCTGGCCGTCTCGGTCGGCGCGGGAGTTGGTATCAGCAGTTATATCGCCCGCAGGTTGGGCGAGGGGGATACCGAAGCTGTCAACAGCGCGGTCTCTCATGGGCTGCTGCTCTCGCTGATTCATTATCTGCTGTTTGTATTGATTGGCTTTTTTGCAGCAGGGCCTTTTCTCTCCCTCTTCACGGATTCGCAAAAAATCCGTGCGCTGGGCGAAGAATATCTCTTTATCGTTCTGGTTGGCTGCATCGGCCAGCAGGTGCAGATTGCGATTGAAAAGATGTTGCAGGCCACCGGTAACATGGTCTGGCCGATGCTGATGCAGGCGCTGGGCTGCGTGGTCAATATCATCCTCGACCCAATCATGATCTTCGGCTTATTTGGCTTTCCCGAACTGGGAATCGCCGGTGCAGCGATCGCAACGGTTATCGGTCAGCTGGCGGCGATGCTCCTCTCCTTCTTCGCCCTCTACCAGGCCCGCGGGCAGCTGCATCTGACCCGTCCGCGGCTGCACCTGCGCCGGGAGATCGTGGGAGAGATCTACAACGTCGGTGCACCTACCATCCTGATGAACAGTTTGGGCAGCGTGCTGGTAACCGGGCTCAATAGCCTGCTGATGGGCTTTTCTGAAACTGCGGTCTCGGTCTTTGGAATCTACTATCGGCTGCAAACCTTCGCCTTTATGCCGGTCAGCGGTCTAACGCAGGGCGCGCTGCCGATTATGGCCTATAATTATGGTTCCCGTTCCCGCAGCCGGGTTTTGGCCTGCCTGCGGGATGGACTGTTCGTCTCCTTTGGTATTCTCGCCGGCTGCTGCTTGCTGTTTGCGCTGCTTCCCGCGCCGCTGCTGGGGCTTTTTGGTGCAAACGAGGAGATGCTGGCCATCGGTGTACCCGCGCTGCGGTTACTCGCGCTGAGCTATCTTCCCGCCGCGCTGGGCTTTTGTATTCCGACTCTGTTCCAGGCGGTGGGCCGCGGCCGGTCGAGTCTCGTCATCTTCCTGCTGCGTCAGTTCCTGATTACCCTGCCGCTGGCCTGGCTGCTCGCCGGCCCCTTCGGCCTGACCGGCATCTGGCTGTCCTTCCTTGCAGCGGAATCGGTTGCCGCGCTGGCTGCTCTGGTCATGCTGGCCCGGCTGCTGCGCGCAGATCCGATTCTGCATGCCGAAAACCCTGCTGCATAAACAAAAAGCCCCGTTCACTTGAACGGGGCTTCTTCATTTTCAGTTGCGCGGCCAAATTCCTTATCAGGCCATTACCGCATTGTCCACCAGATATTCCAGCACCCGGCTGTTGAGGGCAACCCGGCGAAGATATTCTTTGCCAAAGTTCTCCTCATAGCTGCTGTAATCGTCGAGGTAAAGATAGGTTTTGAAGTAGGAAGCAACGTCTTCCTCCGTCACATGGATATCTGCATCGTCCGCAACTGCCTGTAAAATCAGTTCGTCTTTTGCCATGCTCTCGAGGTCATCAATATACTTTTCCCGCAGTTCCTCCTCGCTGGAGACCTGTGCAAGGGTGAGTGCCTGATCATCCGACATCCCATACCCTTCTGCCATCTGCTTGTATTCTTCCAGCATCCGGTTGAACTGATAATCCACCATGCTCTGGGGCAATTCGGTGATCTGCGAACCCTCGACAATCGCGTTCCAGATATACTCCGCACACGCGCTCCAGCGCAGGTCTTCCTCCAGCTGAGCCAGCATCTGCTCGACATTCTCCCAGCCGTACTGCTCGGTGAGGTTGGTCTGAACAAATTCGTCGGTCAGTTCCGGGGCCGTCTCCTCGGCAATATAGTTAATGGTAACGACAAAAACTGCATCCTTTCCACTCAGATCAGGGTTTGCGGAATAGTCCTCCGGGAAGGTGACCTCAACATCAAAGGTCTCGCCGGGTTTGTGCCCGATCAGCTGCTCGAGAAAATCATCGATATAATTGGTCGTCCCGATAATGACGTCGGTGCCGTTGCCCTGCGTGCTGCCGCCCTCAAACTCAACGCCATCAACGCTGCCGACATAATCGATATTCACCGTATCCCCATCCTCGACTGCACGATCGAGAATTTGTTTTGTAACAGGATACGCGTCCAGATATTTCTGCACCTGTTCGTCGATTGCTTCCTGCGTGACCGTATGCGTCTGTTCCGGCACCTCCATGCCGACATACTCCGGCAAGGTCACATAATCCAGCGCATTGACCTCAGTCCAACGGCCATCCTCGTCCAGGCCCTCACTATAATTAAATCCTTTTTCCGCCGTGCAACCGGACAGCGTTCCGATCAACATCAGACCTGCCAGCAGCCCCGCGGCCTTTCTCTTCATTCTCATCAGAGAGCTCCTTTCAACTCTTTTCCAAAGGTCTGTTTACCGCAGACCAGTAAATTCTATTATACGCCATTTCGCCTTCAAGTGGTAAAAAAATTTTTAACTTTTACCAAAAATCCACATCCGGACCAAATGATTTTGACTTCCCTTCGATCACCGACTTGCGCTGGAACGGCAAGTTGCGTATAATAAACACAGTTACCGATAGACCAAAAAGACAAGGAGTATTATTATGGATCTACTTCTCATCTTCGCCTGTTTTTATTTTGCCTATTCGCAGATCATGTCGCTGGTCAATTACGGTTCCCAGCCCTGGGAGCTGGTGCATTACCTGCTTTTGCTGCTCTCGATCGCATTGATTGCTATGGGCGGCTGGCGCTCGGTTCTGTACTACCGGCAATGGAAATATAAAAAAGAGCACCCGGATGAGGAAAACACCGTAGCGCAGCTGCCGGATTCTGAGGAAGAGGCCGAAGAGCCGGTGGAGACGGAAAACGAGCCGGAAGAGGAAGAGCCGACCCAGCCGCAAGGCTGAGGCGCCGTATATCGGATGCAGAAGGCCGAATTAGCCGTGCGCCTGCGCCGGCAAAGGCAACAAGAATTTTGGGCAATCGCCCGCGAACTTCTCAAGGACCCCAATGTATTGCGTATGCGGAATTATCCGCAGCACCGCGGCACCAGCTGCCTGACCCATTGTACCGCCGTTGCCTGGTACAGTTTTCTGCTGTATAAGCGGCTGGGCCTTCGCGGGAGAGAAAGTGAGTTGGTCCGAGGCGCGCTATTGCATGATTTTTTTCTCTACGATTGGCACAAGCCGGATCACGGACATCTGCATGGTTATCTTCATCCCGCCCGGGCTGCCCGCAACGCCGCGCGGTATTTTCCAATCAACGCGCTAGAGCGGGAGATCATTCGCAGGCATATGTGGCCTCTCACCCCTGTTCCACCTCTTCATCTCTGTGCGCTGATCGTCTCACTGGTTGATAAGTGCTGCACCCTTTCCGAGGTGGCCGGATACCGTTATCCCTCTTTTTTGTATTACTGAACAAAAACTACTGCAAATGATATCATTTGCGGTAGTTTTTTTATTACTTTACAAATTTCTTACCAATTTTTCTCAATTCTTACTTTGTTTTTCCCGCTATGATACCCTATAATATAAACATACAACTTGTATTAATTTTTAAGTTGTCACTACATTATGGGAGGGTTGAGGATGAAAAACGAGCTGGTGATTGCCGCCTCGCTGGGGAACTGCGTTCACGTTGCCGGGGCAGTCCATTTTCTGGAGCTCGCTGCCGACGAAGGATTTGACACCCTATTTCTCGGTCCTGCGGTTTCAGTAGAGGTGCTGTTGGAACAGGTGCGCGCACTAAAACCCGCGATGGTATCGGTCGGTTATCGGCTGACACCCGAAAATGTTGAGCCGCTGTTGGATGCGCTGATCAAAGGAGCACAAACCCTTCCTGTTCAGCCGCGCTGGGTTTTCGGCGGAACCCGCCCCGTCGCCGAGCGAGCCGCGCGGCGAGGATTTTTTGAAAAAGTATTCTATGGAACTGAAGATATTGACGATACGCTGGCCTATCTGCGGGGCAGCGGTGGAAAAACTTCGCAGGCAGACCTGCCGGACCGCCTGCTCGACCGGCTTGACGCAAAGCGCCCCTATCCTCTGCTGCGCCACCATTTTGGACTGCCGGATTTCGAGGCTACCGAGGCCGGCATCCGTGAAATTGCCGAGGCTGGTGTACTGGATATCCTTTCACTCGGGCCGGATCAAAACACCCAACAATACTTTTTTCATCCGCAACGACGCGATGCCGCAATGGACGGTGCCGGTGGAGTCCCGATTCGAACCGAAGAGGAATTTTGCCGGCTGAAAGAAGCCAGCAGGCGGGGAAATTTTCCACTTATGCGTTGTTACAGCGGTACTGAGGATGTTTTTGACTTTGCCCAAATGCTGCAGGACATCATCCAAAACGCCTGGTGTGCGGTTCCGCTCTGTTGGTATAACGAACTGGACCAGCGCGGCACCCGAACGCTGGAGGAGTCGATCGCACAGGCGCAACAGTTGATGGCCTGGCATGCCGCACGGGGAATTCCGGTCGAGGTCAACGAGCCGCATCATTGGGGCCTGCGGGACGCGCATGATGTCATCTCGGTCACCATGGCCTATTTGGCCGCCTACAATGCCAAGCGTGCCGGTGTGCGGGATTATATCGCGCAGTATATGTTCAATGTCCCCGGTTCGATGCGGTTCGCAATGGATCTGGCCAAGAATCTGGCAATGAGAGAGATGGTAGAATCGCTGGAAGATGAAAGCTTTCATCCGCTGCGGCAGGTCCGTGCCGGTCTGCCTTTTTTGTCGGCTGACTTTGACATCGCAAAGGGGCAGCTTGCAGCCTCAACCTACGCCTCGATGGCGCTTGCTCCCCACATCATTCATGTTGTCGGATATAGTGAAGCAGAACATGCAGCCGACCCCGCTGTCGTCATCGAAAGCTGCCGGATTGTGCGCGGAGTGGTTCGTTCCATTCTCTATGGCGGAACCGATCCCACCGGAGACCCGCTTGTGCAGCAGCGAAAAAAGCGGCTGATAGAGGAATCCAGATTTCTGCTCGATTTTATCCAAACCAGTTACGCCTCATTTTCCGACCCACTCGCACAGCCGACAGTATTGGCCGATTGTATCCGCCGTGGAATTCTTGACGCTCCGCAGATTCTCAAAGGAGAGGGATTTCACGGGATTCTGGAAACCCGGATGGTCGCCGGCAGCTGTCTGGCATGGGACAGCCACAAAAAGAGCCCGCTCTCTGAAGCGCAGCGGATTGCACAGCTGAAGGCTGCAGGCAATCTGGCCGGGTTAGGCTGCTTATCCCCAACCCGCACCTTCCCTTGAGAAAGGAGTGTTTTTCATGACATTGCGAAAAAACTGCGTCGCGGTAATCAGTTCCGGCAACGGCGGACAGTCGCTGGCCGCCTACTACGCGCTGCATGGCTATGAGGTTCGTCTTTATGCCCGGCAGCAAGAGCGGGTTGCAATGTTCCCCTCGCTCACCTTTCAGCTGCGGGGCGCCGAGGAAGGCTCCGCCCGACTTGCGCTGATCTCCTGCGACATGCGCCAGGTCCTTCAAGATGCCGCGTTGGTAATGGTCACCACGCCGGCACAGTACCACGCTGCAACTGCGCGGGTCATGGCGCCTTGGTTGCAGGATGGTCAGATAGTCGTCCTGAATCCCGGCCGAACCTTCGGTGTTCTGGAATTTGGCGCTGTTCTGCGTGAAAGCGGTTGTCATGCCCAGATCATACTTGCCGAAACCGACACCTTTGTGTTCACCTGCCGCTGCGAACATCCCGGATTTCCGATCATCTATCAGATCAAAGACAACCTGAAAGTCGCAGCCCTGTCTCCTACCGATACCGCTGCCGCCGTCGCACAGCTGTGCCAGCTTCTTCCCTGCGCCTGTCCGGCATCCGGAATTCTTGAGACCGGCTTATCCAATATCGGCATGCTTTTCCATCCGGTGCCCGCTTTGATGAATCTTGCCCGTATCGAAACAAAGGAGCGATTCTTGCACTACCGCGAGGGAATCTCCCCGACGGTCGCAGCGCTGCTTGAACGGATGGATGTGGAACGGGTCAACCTGGCCCGTGCAGCCGGCGTCCCGGTCCTGCCGGTGCTGGATTGGCTGCGAGAGAAGTACGGCACACAGGAAGACAGCCTATATCAGGCGCTTCAGAATACCGCCGCCTATGCCGACGTCTACGCCCCCTCGGATCCCCATACCCGTTATATCTACGAAGATATTCCGACCGGCTGCGTGCCGATGGCAGCCCTGGGCCGAATTCTCAAGGTTCCCATGCCGGTCACCGAATCGGTCATCGCCTGGGCAAGCACCGTCTGCAATGTGGATTTCTACGCGCTCGGACGCAACGAAAAGCGGTTAGATTTCTCCTCTCTGTTGCGAGGACCTGCCACCGTAGGTATGAGTGCAAACTAGAAAGTATTCAATAAAAAACGCCGGATTAGGCGCGGTGGCGTAAGAAAACAACGGTTCTGCCGTAGAATTTTGGCGTATAAAGCATTCAAAACAGCCCCTCAAGCCACCAAGGCTTAAGGGGCCATTTTTCATACTTTCTCCATCCAAAATTCCGGGGCAGAACTGCACACACCGTAAAAAGGTCAATTTTGATGCGGGTACAAGGCAAAGGGCCGAAGGCACCCTCTGTGGTTGTCGAGGCACTTTAACGAAGTAGCCGCGCAAAAGTGGCCTTTTTACGGCGTCGTT
>CALXBG010000006.1 GCA_944386485.1 uncultured Pygmaiobacter sp.
AGGGCGCCCGCGAGGGCGGCCTTGAGCTGTAAAGCAGGAGGGATAGAACAGTGGCATTTGAGAGAAGACAGAATCCTGCGGATCAGGAATATCAGGAGAAGGTCGTCGCGATCAACCGCGTTTCCAAAACCGTCAAGGGCGGCCGCGTGATGAAGTTCTCCGCTCTGGTCGTCGTCGGTGACGGCAAGGGCAAGATCGGTTATGGTCTGGGCAAGGCCGCCGAGGTTCCCGAAGCAATCCGCAAAGGCCTTGAGGACGCCAAGAAGAATATGTTCACCATCTCGCTGAAGGGAACCACCATTCCCCACGAGACGCTGGGCATCTTCGGCGCCGGCCGCGTCATCCTGCGTCCCGCTGCTCCCGGTACCGGCTTGATCGCCGGCGGCCCGGTGCGTGCGGTGCTGGAGGTCGCGGGCATCCGTGACATCCGTACCAAGTGCGTGCGCTCGAACAACCCCTGCAACGTGGTTATCGCCACCTGCAATGGTCTGAAGAGCCTGCGTACCGCTGAGCAGGTCGCTGCCGTGCGCGGCAAGACCGTGAAAGAGATTTTAGGTTAAGGAGGCGCTCAGAATGGCTGAAGAGAAAGTAACTGTCGCGGCCGAGGCTGAGAAGCCGGCTGCCAAGAAGACTGCGGCCAAGAAGCCCGCCGCCAAGAAAACCACCGCGGAAAAGAAGCCTGCGGCCAAGAAGCCCGCTGCCAAGAAGGCGCCGGCTAAGAAGGCCGAGGAGACCGCTGAGAAGAAGGCGCCTGCCAAGAAGCGCGCGGCTAAGGCCGCTGCTGCCGGCACCGTCTCGATCAAGCTGATCCGCAGCCTGTCCGGCCGCAAGAAGGATCAGATCGCGACCGCCTATTCGCTGGGCCTGCATCGGGTCGGTCATGTGACCGTTCAGCCCGACAACGCGGCTACCCGCGGCAAGATCAACAAGATCATCCACCTCGTAGAGGTTACCAACGCGTAAAAGTAAGGAGGTGCACGACAATGATGCTCCATGAACTGAAACCCGCCGCAGGCTCCAACAAGCCCGCGAAGCGTAAGGGCCGTGGCGCGGCCTCCGGCAACGGCAAGACCGCCGGTTACGGGCACAAGGGCCAGAAGGCGCGTTCCGGCGCCAAGAAGGCCGGGTTCGAAGGCGGCCAGATGCCGCTGCAGCGCCGTCTGCCCAAGCGCGGCTTTAACAACATTTTTGCTACCGTTTACACCACCGTCAAGGTCAGCGACCTCAACCGCTTCGAGGACGGCGCTGTGGTCGATACCGCCGCTCTGCTCAAGGCAGGCCTGATCAAGAAGGTGAATGATGGCGTCAAGGTTCTCGGCAACGGGGATCTGACCAAGAAGCTCACCGTCGAGGCCGCTGCCTTTACCGCCTCCGCTAAGGAGAAGATCGAGAAGGCCGGCGGAAAGGCCGAGGTGAAGTAAGGTGTTCAAAACACTCAGGAACGCATGGAAGATTGCGGATCTTCGCAAGAAGATGATCTTCACCCTGATCATCATCGTGATCTTCCGTCTGGGCGTGGCCATGCCGGTGCCGTTTCTGGATCCCAGCGCGCTGGCAGATATGGTGAACGAGACCGGCAGCATGCTGGGCTATATCAACCTGCTGACCGGCGGCGCGTTCTCCCAGGCGACCCTGTTCGCCCTTTCGGTCCAGCCCTATATCAACGCCTCCATCATTATCCAGCTGCTCACCGTGGCGCTTCCGCCCCTCGAGCGGCTGGCACAGGAGGGTGAAGAGGGCCGCCGGAAGATCAACCGGATCACCCGGTACACCGGTGCGGGTATCGCGCTGGCACTCTCCATCGCCTACTATTTCCTGCTCAAGGGCCAGGGCTCGCTGGAGTATACCACCGGCTGGCAGGCCTGGTTCACCGGTGCAGTTATCGTGCTGGCCTACACCGCCGGCTCGATGCTGATCATGTGGCTGGGTGAGCAGATCGACAAGAACGGCATCGGCAACGGCATCTCGCTGCTGATCTTCGCCGGTATTGTCTCCCGTCTGGGCAGCATGCCCGCGACCATCTACGGATATGTGGTCGGCATCATCAACGGTTTCAAGGCCGACGGCGAGCTGACCGAGCTCTTTATGGGAACCGGAACGGTTTATCTGACTGCGGAAGGCGAGATCGCTTATCCCTGGTACTATATCCTGTTCCTGCTGCTCATCGCCGTTCTGCTGCTGGCCAGCGTGGTCTTTGTCATCGTCATGACCAGCGGCGAGCGCCGGATCCCGGTGCAGTACGCCAAGCGGGTGGTTGGCCGCAAGATGTACGGCGGTCAGGCGACCCATATCCCCATCAAGGTAAATATGAGCGGTGTTCTGCCGGTCATCTTTGCCTCCTCGCTGATCTCGATTCCGGGCACGATCAAGTCCATCTTCAACATCAGCGGAGACGGATTCTGGTCGACCTTCCTGGGTTGGTTCAACTATAACGGCTTTGCGTATGCCATCATCTACGCGCTGCTGATTATCGCGTTCAACTACTTCTATGTTGCCATCCAGTACAATCCGGTTGAGATCGCAAACAACCTTCGCAAGAACAATGGCGCAATCCCCGGCATCCGTCCGGGCAAGCCCACTACTGATTTTATTGTGAAGGTTTTGGGCAAGATCACCTTTATCGGTGCAATCTTCCTCGTGATTGTCGCGCTCACCCCGATCGTGGTCGGTAACCTGACCAACATCAACATTCAGCTGGGCGGCACCTCGCTGCTCATCGTTGTAGGTGTTGCGCTGGACACCGCCCGTCAGCTTGAGAGCTATATGCTGATGCGGCATCACAAAGGATTTTTGGAATAACAGACAGGAGGGGACAACATGAGATTGATTCTTTTGGGCGCGCCCGGTGCAGGTAAAGGCACTCAGGCGGAAATCATTTGCGAGAAACTCTCTATCCCCGCCATCAGCACCGGCAACATTCTGCGGGAGGCCGTCAAGAACGGCACCGAGATGGGCCAGAAGGCGAAGTCCTTCATCGACAGCGGCAAGCTGGTGCCGGATGAGGTCATCATCAGCATCATCAAGGAGCGGCTTTCGGAGCCCGATTGCGCCGGCGGCTTCATTCTGGACGGGGTGCCCCGCACCGTTGTTCAGGCCGAGGCGATCGAGAAGGCCGGCATTGAGATCGACAAGGTCATCGATATCGAGGTGGCTGACGAGGCAATCGTCAAGCGGCTGTCCGGCCGTCGGGTTTGCGCCTCTTGCGGCGCGAGCTACCATACCGTCTACAAGCCCTCGACGGATCCCACCAAGTGCGATCGCTGCGGCGGCGAGCTGATCGTCCGCAAGGACGACGAGCCGGCCACCGTGCTTGAGCGGCTGGCAGTCTATCATGAGCAGACCGAGCCCCTCAAGGACTTCTACGCGGCCCGCGGCAAGCTGGCTGTTGTGGAAGGCCAGGAGGAGGTTGCGGATACCACCGCCCTGGTGTTCAAGGCATTGGAGGCGTAAGGTGATCTCGCTGAAAACTCCACAGGAGATTGCTCTGATGCGGCAGGCCGGACGAATTTCTGCCAGAGCGCTTGCGCTCGGCGGAGAGGCGGTTCGGCCCGGCGTCACCACCGCACACATTAATAAGGTGATCCATGATTATATCATCAGCCAGGGTGCAAAGCCGAATTTCCTGGGCCTGTACGGCTTCCCGGCTTCGGCCTGCATCTCGGTCAACGACACGGTGATTCACGGAATTCCCTCCACCGCACAGGTGATTCACGAGGGAGACATCGTGAGCATTGATACCGGCGCGCTCTACAAGGGCTGGCACGGCGACAATGCGGGCACCTTCGTTGCCGGTACCGCCTCGGATGAGGCGGCACGGTTGATCGAGGTCACCAAACAGAGCTTTTATGAAGGGCTCAAGATGGCGGTGGTTGGCAACCGGATCGGGGATATCTCCCACGCGATCCAGCAGTATGTGGAGGCCAATGGGTTCTCGATTGTGCGGGAGTATGTCGGCCACGGTGTCGGCAGCGAACTGCACGAGGACCCGGAGGTCCCCAACTACGGTCATCCCGGCCGCGGCGCTAGGTTGGTGCCGGGCATGACGCTGGCCATCGAACCGATGGTCAATGCAGGCGCGGCCGCTGTGCGGCAGCTGCCGGATGGATGGACCGTCAAGACAAGGGACGGATCTTTGAGCGCCCACTATGAAAAGTCGATCGTAATCACCGCGAACGGGCCGGTCATTCTGACCGATCCGAATTGAGGAGGAACGATATGGACTTGGAACGGGGCCAGATCGTCCGCTCCACGGCGGGCCGGGACAAAGGTCTGTATCTGGTTGTTCTCGCAGATGCGGGAAACCGGGTTCTGGTGGCAGATGGCCACCACAGATCGCTTTCGGCGCCCAAGGCAAAGAACCCCGCGCACCTCGCGCCCACCCGAAAGGTGATCGGCGAGGAACAGCTCGGGTCCGACAAACTGCTCAGCGCTGCGATCGCCGCGGCTTTCCCGGCGGCGCAGGGGATTTAAGGGGGAAAACGCTTTGTCCAAAGATGATGTCATCGAGGTCGAGGGGACTGTAGTTGAGGCCATGCCGAACGCGATGTTCCTGGTAGAGCTGGCCAACGGTCACCGCTTATTGGCTCATATCTCCGGCAAGCTGCGGATGAATTTCATCCGGATCCTGCCTGGCGATAAGGTAACATTGGAGATGTCGCCCTATGATCTGACCAAGGGCCGCATCACATGGCGCTCGAAATAAGAGCGAGTTAAGGAGGTACCACAATGAAGGTAAAGCCTTCCGTTAAGCCTATGTGCGAAAAATGCAAGGTCATCAAGCGCAAAGGTCGCGTCATGGTGATCTGCTCGAATCCGAAACACAAACAGCGTCAGGGTTAAGACGCAAGTAAAGAATAGGAGGTGCAAGGGAATTATGGCACGTATTGCCGGAGTTGACCTGCCCAGAGAGAAGCGAGTCGAGATCGGCCTGAC
>CALXBG010000007.1 GCA_944386485.1 uncultured Pygmaiobacter sp.
TGATCCAGCAGCCAAAGACAGAAAGTGGCATCCGCTATGTTCCGATGACCGAGGAGGTAGCATCCTGTTTCCGTCGGATCATTGCCAACCGTGCGGTCCCCAAAACGGAACCCATGGTTGATGGATACGTTGGTTTTCTGTTTCTGGACAAGAACGATATGCCTATGGTGGCACTTCATTGGGAGAAGTACCTGGAGCATATTGTCCAGAAGTATAATAAAATCTACCGCATCCAGATGCCGAAAGTAACCCCTCATGTGTGCAGGCACACCTTCTGTTCCAATATGGCAAAATCCGGGATGAACCCCAAGACATTGCAGTACATCATGGGCCATGCAGACATCAGCGTAACGCTGAATACTTACACCCATGTAAAGTTTGATGACGCCAAAGATGAACTGCTGCGTGTGGCGAACGCTTAAAATTGCCCGTTGGTAAAGCCGCTTTCTTTACCAACGCCTTTACCAATATTGCAGGAAAAAACATGAGAAATCCCGAGAAGATTTGAGAAGATATCTTTAAAACAGGTGGAAGCTCAGGCTGCACGAAAAGTGTGAAAAATCCTGTAATATCAAGCATTTGAGAAGAAATACAGGACTTATGAGGAGTTATAAAAAGATGATAAAAATACTTTTCGTGTGCCACGGCAATATCTGCCGCAGTCCGATGGCGGAGTTCTTGTTTCGGGATCTGCTTGAAAAACGAGGCCTTGCCGACCGTGTGCAGGTGGCCAGTGCGGCGACCAGCGCCGAGGAGATTGGCAATCCCGTCTACCCGCCCGCGCGGCGTAAGTTGGCGCAGCTGGGTATTCAGACCGATGGCAAGACGGCGGTACAGTTGACCAGAGCTGACTATGGCCGCTGGGACTATCTGATCGGAATGGAGCGGTATAACCTGATAAATATGAAGAGGATTCTCGGGGAGGATCCACAACATAAGCTGCATCTGCTGCTGGATTTCACCGACCGACCGGGAGAGATTGATGATCCATGGTATACCCGGGATTTTGACACCGCATGTAGTGAAATTCAGCGGGGATGTATAGGGCTGCTCGATTATATACAGCGCAGCGGCACGCTGTAACTTTTCGCATAGACAGGGAGGCAAAATGCAATGGCGCTGAAAACACAGATCCGGTCTTTGCGGTTCGCACGGGACCTGATACTCAGTCAGCGATGTGAGGGCATGGTGCCCTATACCCCGGACCCCAAGCCGGAGTATACCGGAAAAATGCCATCTCAGCGACTGCCCCGCAGTACGCCGGAAAAAGAGGGAATGAGCGATGGCGCGCTCGCAACGCTCTATCGGGAGGTTGCGGCGGAAAAGGGCGGTAACGTCCACGCGCTGCTCATCGCCCGCAATGGCCGGGTGGTCAGCGAGGGATGGTTCGCCCCTTATCGTGCGGGGGTTTGGCATGTGACCCATTCGCTCTGCAAGAGCTTCACCGGTACTGCGGTGGGCCTTGCGATCAGCGAAGGATATTTTGGCCTTGAGGACCGGGTGGCCGACTATTTCCCGGAGTACTGTAATCTGCTCACCGGACGGCGTACCCGGTCGATTACGGTGCGTCATCTGCTGACCATGTCCAGCGGTATCTCTTTTAACGAGATGGGGCAGAGTCTTGAGAGCGACTGGCTGCGTGGAATCTTTGAATCCGAGATTCTTTTCGAGCCGGGAGACCGTTTTCTCTATAACAGCATGAACAGCTATCTGCTCAGCGCGCTCATCAAACGGACGACCGGGCAGGGGCTGGTGGAGTTTCTCACCCCTCGTATCTTCGAGCCGCTTGGTTTCGGACCGGTGGGATGGGAGAAATGTCCCCGCGGGATTGAGAAGGGCGGTTGGGGGATGTATCTTGACCCCGAAGATATGCTCAAGTTCGGACAGCTTTATCTGCAGGGAGGTGTCTGGCAGACCGCGCAGGGGGAGCGCCGGTTGATTCCTCAGGAGTGGGTTGAGCAGGCGACCCGTACCCAAATTTCGGGTACAGAGGGGGAATACAGCTGGCATATCTGGACCGACAGTTCGGACGGCAGCTTTTTGATGAACGGGATGTTCGGCCAGTATGTCGCAGTCTTCCCCCAATATCAAGTTGTTGCCGTAATGCTGTCCGGCAGCGGCAATCTGTTCGCTGAGTCCGCTTCTTATCGTTCTCTGCGACAAGGCGTTGCGGATGCCTGCGCGCAGGGCCCCGACGGACATCGGGCCCATATGGACCTGCAGCGGGTTCTCGCCGGACTGGAATATACCAAGCCGGCGCCGGCGCTTCGCCGGCGTGGTCTGCGGCGTGGGGTCGCGGCTTGGCTGCGCCGGTTCCACGCCGAAAACCGCTTGTCCGATGCAGATACGGAACTGGAACCTTTCTGTGCCTGTAGCTGGAGTTTTGAACCCAGCCGCGGCGGAATTCTGCCGATGATCCTGCAGGTGATGGACAGCAACTTTTCGGC
Organism: uncultured Pygmaiobacter sp.; assembly: GCA_944386485.1. Classification (GTDB taxonomy): domain Bacteria; phylum Bacillota; class Clostridia; order Oscillospirales; family Ruminococcaceae; genus Pygmaiobacter. The sequence goes on from CALXBG010000007.1 coordinate 2,448, forward strand.
CGGGGTGCGGCGGCTGCGGCTGCGGCGGGAGGAAGACCGGCTGCTGATGGACTGGGAGGAAGAAAACGCGGCGCTCTGTCTGCCGGTCGGCTTTGACCGGTGGGAGGATGGACGAATCACCCTGCGCGGCGAGACCTTCCTTACGTCGGCAAAGGCGGAACTTCGTCTCAACGAGGACGACGTTCCGGTACTCAAGATCACAATCTGTCTGCCCGAGCACAGCTCAAGCCGCCGGCTCAAACTCTCGCTGACCGAGACGGGAAATCTTCTGCTTCGGATGGATGAGAACCCCAGCCTGATTTTGGCGATTGAAAAGGTGATCGGCCAGGAGGCAAACACCGGAGGGAAAAATCCTCTGTCCGATCTGCTGCTGGGTAGCGGGTACGCCCGTTATCGGATGGAACGGTTGATCGGACCGCAGTTGACAGGGAAACCACAAAGGGAGTGAAAAGAGGCGAGATACATGTTGCACAGGCAAAGCGGCGCGCAGAGTGACTTTTCAAAAGGTGGGGTGGAAGCCAACATTTTGCGGCTGGCCGGACCAATGGTGGTCGCTCAGCTGATCAATGTGCTGTACAATATCGTCGACCGGATGTATATCGGCCATCTGCCCGAGGCATCGGGCAATGCGCTGACCGGGGTCGGGGTGACCTTCCCGCTGATTACCATGATTATTGCCTTTGCCAATCTCTATGGCGCGGGGGGAGCACCGCTCTTCTCGATGGCGCGCGGCAGGCAGGATGAGGACGGTGCGCGGCAGATCATGGGGAATGTCTTCGTGCTGCTCACCGCCACCGGGCTGATCCTCACCGTGCTGTTGCTGGCGGCAAAAAGGCCGCTGCTCTACCTCTTCGGCGCGAGCGGTACCACCTACCCTTACGCCAACGCCTATCTCACGATCTATTTGTGCGGCAGCGTTTTTGTGATGCTGGGGCTGGGGATGAACAACTTCATCAACGCGCAGGGCTTTGCACGTACCGGAATGGCGACCGTCCTTATCGGCGCGGTGCTCAACATCCTGCTCGACCCGCTTTTCATCTTCGTGTTCGGCATGGGGGTGCGGGGCGCGGCGCTGGCGACGGTGCTTTCACAGCTGGTCTCGGCGGTGTGGGCGGTTGGGTTTCTCTGTTCAGGGCGAAGTCTGCTGCGGCTTGAAAGGCGCTGGCTGCGGCTGCGGCTGGATACCGTCAAACAGGTGGTTGCGCTGGGGTTTTCCAGTTTTATCATGTCGGTGACCAACAGCGCGGTGCAGAGCGTCTGCAATGCCACGCTGCAAGGATACGGCGGCGATCTCTACGTCGGGGTTATGACGGTGATCAATTCGGTGCGGGAGGTCGTGCAGACGGCGGTCAACGGGTTGACCAATGCCGCCCAGCCGGTCATGAGCTTTAACTATGGTGCGCGGGAATACCGCCGGGTGCGCCGGGGCGTTATCTTCACGACAGCGGTGTGTATTGTCTACACCGTTACCGTCTGGGCGCTTCTCTTCTTCTTCCCGCGCGCTTTCATCGTCATTTTCAACGACGACCCGGCGCTGGTGGCAGCCTGTGTGCCGGCAATGCACATCTATTTCTTCGGCTTCTTTATGATGTCGCTGCAGATGGCGGGCCAGTCGGTCGCGGTCGCGCTGGGCCGCTCCAAGCAGGCGATCTTTTTCTCGCTGCTGCGAAAGGTCTTTATCGTTATCCCGCTTACCCTGGTGCTGCCGCGGCTGTTTGGGCTGGGGGTCGACGGGGTTTTTCTGGCCGAGCCGATCTCGAATTTTGTCGGCGGCGCGGCCTGCTACCTGACGATGCTCTGTACCATCTGGCGGCAGTTGGCACGCGGGGAGCGGGAGTGCGAGACCCGGGCGGTTAAAAAATAAACAAAGGTCGGTAAAATGGAGCTACAACCGCTTGCAACCGCAACGGAATCCTATTATAATAAAAAGAGGGCATAAGCCCCAAAACAGGCTTGAACAGGAAAGTTTCAAAATAAGAAAGGGAGTACAGATTTATGAGCACTCTTGGCAAAAAGACAGTTGACGATATTGATGTAAAGGGCAAGCGGGTTCTTGTCCGGGTCGATTTCAACGTCCCGATGAAGGACGGCGTCATCACCAACGACAACCGGATCGTTGCGGCGCTGCCCACCATCAAGAAGCTGGTCGCCGACGGCGGCAAGGTCATTCTTTGCAGCCATCTGGGCAAGCCCAAGAATGGCCCCGAGGCCAAGTTCAGCCTGGCTCCCTGCGCGGTGCGGCTGAGCGAGCTGCTGGGTCAGCCGGTCGTCTTTGCCGACGATGATGAGGTTGTGGGCGAGAAGGCAAAGGCCGCGGTTGCCGCGATGAAGGACGGCGACGTGGTGCTGCTGCAGAACACCCGTTTCCGCAAAGAGGAGACCAAGAACCTCGAGCCGTTCAGCGCCGAGCTGGCCAGCCTGGCCGACGTCTATGTCAACGACGCGTTCGGTTCCGCTCACCGCGCTCACTGCTCCACCGCCGGTGTCACCGAGCACATCAAGGATACCGCTGTGGGCTATCTGATGGGCAAGGAGATCGAGTTCCTCGGCAATGCGGTCAACAACCCGGTGCGTCCCTTTGTTGCGATTCTGGGCGGCGCGAAGGTTGCCGATAAGCTGAATGTCATCGAGAACCTGCTCAACAAGGTTGACACTCTGATCATCGGCGGCGGCATGGCCTACACCTTCCTCAAGGCGCAGGGCTGCGAGGTTGGCACTTCGCTGGTCGACGACGAGAAGCTCGACTACTGCCGTGATATGCTCAAGAAGGCGCAGGAGAAGGGCGTCAAGCTGCTGCTGCCGGTGGACACCACCATCGCTGCTGCTTTCCCCGATCCCATCGATGCACCCATCGAGGTCAGCTATGTTGACTCCGACAAGATTCCCGCAGGCATGATGGGCCTTGATATCGGACCCAAGACCCGCGAGGTCTTTGCCGAGGCGGTCAAGACTGCCAAGACGGTTGTCTGGAATGGACCGATGGGCGTCTTTGAGAATCCCGTCCTCGCCGAGGGCACCAAGGCGGTCGCCAAGGCGATGGCCGAGACCGACGCCACCACCGTCATCGGCGGCGGCGACTCTGCGGCTGCGGTCATGCAGCTGGGCTTTGCGGACAAGATGAGCCACATCTCCACCGGCGGCGGCGCCTCGCTGGAGTATCTGGAGGGCAAGGAGCTGCCCGGCATCGCCTGCATCGCGGACAACTAAGCACCGAAATGCGGCGGGCGGCGCCCGCCGCATTTTTCGCACCCGCCCATAGGGGACGGAGCAACTGTGAAAAAAGGAGAGATTCCAATGAATAAGGCAAAGCGCAAGGCGGTTATCGCCGGCAACTGGAAGATGAATAAGAACGCAGCCGAGGCTGCTGAGCTGATCTCGGCGCTGATCCCCGAGGTCGCGGGCGCCGGCTGTGAGGTCGTCATCTGCGCCCCCTTTACCGATCTGCCGGTCGCGGTCTCCAAGACTGCCGGCACCAACATCGCCGTGGGCGCGCAGAACGTCCACTTTGAGAAGTCCGGCGCTTTCACCGGTGAGATCTCGGCTGAGATGCTCACCGAGCTGGGCGTTCAGTATGTCATCATCGGCCACTCGGAGCGCCGTCAGTACTTCGGTGAGACCGATGTCACCGTCAACAAGCGGCTGAAAGCGGCGCTGGCTGCCGGGCTGAAGGTCATCCTCTGCGTCGGCGAAAGCCTCGAGCAGCGCCAGCAGGGCGTCACCGCCGAGCTGGTCGCGATGCAGACCAAGATCGCGCTGGGCGGCGTCTCGGCCGAGGAGTTGAAGAATGTCATCATCGCCTATGAGCCGATTTGGGCGATCGGCACCGGCCTGACTGCTACCGCCGAGCAGGCGGAGGAGGTCTGCGCCGAGATTCGCCGGGTCATTGCCGCTCTTTACAGCGAGGCGGATGCTGAGGCCTTTACCATCCAGTACGGCGGCAGCATGAACGCGAAGAATGCCGACGAGCTGCTTGCACAGCCGGATGTCGACGGCGGCCTGATTGGCGGCGCTTCCCTCAAGGCGCCCGACTTTGCGGCCATCGTGCGTGCGGCCAGCAAGTAAAAAAGACGTTTCAGCAGGCGCAGACCGTTGCAGCGGCCCCTGCGCCTGCTTTGTCTGATTCTGCAAACAAGGAGAAATTTTATGAAACCTCTGGTTCTTTGTATTCTCGATGGCTTCGGCCACAATCCCGACAACTACGGCAACGCGATTGTCGCCGCGAAGAAGCCCAACCTTGACCGGCTGTTTGCCAGCTGCCCCAACACCCTGATCGGCGCTTCCGGCATGGATGTCGGTCTGCCCGACGGCCAGATGGGCAACAGCGAGGTCGGCCACACCAACATCGGCGCGGGCCGGATCGTTTATCAGGAGCTGACCCGGATCACCAAGAGCATCGCCGACGGCGATTTCTTTGAGAATGAGGCGCTGGTCACCGCGATGAAGAACGCCGCACAGGAGGGCCATGCGCTTCACCTGATGGGATTGCTTTCGGACGGTGGCGTTCACAGCCACAACACCCACCTGTATGGTCTGCTTGAGATGGCCAAGCGCAGCGGGGTAAAGGAGGTCTATGTCCATTGCTTTATGGACGGCCGCGACGTGCCCCCGACCTCCGGCAAAGAGTATATTGAGCAGCTTGAGGCCAAGATGGCTGAGATCGGCGTGGGCAAGATCGCCAGCGTGATGGGCCGCTACTACGCGATGGACCGGGATAATCGTTGGGACCGGGTCGAGAAGGCCTATGCTGCGATGGTTTACGGCGAGGGGGTCAAAGCCGACAGCGCCGTCAAGGTGATGGAGGACAGCTATGCCGCCGATGTTACCGACGAGTTCGTTGTTCCCGCCGTCATCGCAGGCGGTGGCCGGATCAAGGCGGGGGACAGCGTGGTCTTCTTCAACTTCCGCCCCGATCGTGCGCGGGAGATTACCCGTACCCTGGTTGACCCGGAGTTTAACGGCTTTGAGCGGCGGAATGGCCTGTTCCCGCTGACCTATGTCTGCTTTACCCAGTACGATGCCACCATGCCCGGCGTGCTGGTTGCCTTCCATCCCCAGAGCTTGGTGAACACCTTCGGCGAGTATATCTCGAAGCTCGGTAAGACCCAGCTGCGGATTGCTGAGACTGAGAAGTACGCGCATGTCACCTTCTTCTTCAACGGCGGTAAGGAGGAGCCCTATGCCGGCGAGGATCGCGCGCTGATCCACAGCCCGAAGGTCGCCACCTATGACCTCAAGCCCGAGATGAGCGCCTACGAGGTCTGCGACGAGATGATCCGCCGGATCGAGAGCGGCAAGTATGATGTCATCATCCTCAACTTTGCCAACTGCGACATGGTTGGACACACCGGCGTATTCGACGCGGCAGTCAAGGCGGTCGAGGCAGTCGATACCTGTGTGGGCCGGATCGCCGAGGCGCTGGAGAAGTGCGGCGGTGCGATGCTGCTGACTGCGGACCACGGCAACGCTGACAAGATGTATGAGCCGGACGGCAGTCCCTTCACCGCTCACACCACCAATCTGGTGCCCTTCCTCGTCTTTGGCGTTCCCGGCGCCAAGCTGCGCGAGGGCGGCCGGCTGGCGGACATTGCCCCCACTATGCTCAAAGTGATGGGGCTTGAGCAGCCCGCCGAGATGACCGGTGAGAGCATCATCGAGTGAGCATTGACAAAAAATAGTCGATCGGGCCGACCTTCGGGTCGGTCCGTTTTTTGTTCGTTTAGCCGAATTTCTTTGTGGATTTTGGGCAGGGAGAAAGCAGTTCTTTTGTGGAATTTGAAAAATCTCACAAAAAAAGAAAAAGTGCTGGACAGCAACAAAAGGGTATGGTATAGTTTAGGCACATAAAAAAGTTGATAGAGGCGCGGTGCGGATGAGTAACCGGCGGAGGGGACACCCTGGGATGCCGGACGAAAGGCCAAACCGCCGAAACGGATTACCGGGTACGGTGATTGAGTTGGGCATGGAGAGAAAATCTCTATGACTCCTGCCGCAGAAGACGGCAGAGGAGCTATCGGTGATAACGGACGTTCCCCCGCTGGGGACTGTGAAGTTGCATCGATGGATGCAACTTTTTTTTGTATACAAAAGCGGAAAGGGGAGCGTTTTCAGTGAATGAGAACCAAAACACACATGTAATGCAGGAGCTTTCTTCTGAGAAGACCGAGCTGCGGCGCGAGGTCGGGCTCTTTGGCGGCATCTCGGTGCTGGCCGGCATTATGATCGGATCGGGTATTTTTTACATCGGAGGAATTGTCCTCCAGCGCAGCGGCATGAGCCTTGGACTGGCACTGCTGGTCTGGCTGGTCGGCGGCCTGGTCACCCTGATGAGCGGCATCTGCTACGCCGAGCTCGGCGCAATGATGCCCAAGGCGGGCGGCAGCTACGTCTATCTGCGGGAGGCCTATGGTGAGCGAACCGCATTTATGAGCGGCTTTTCCAACTTTATCCTTGGCTCCTCGGGCTCAAACGCAGCTCTCGCGGTTGCCTTCTCGGCTGCGATTGCCAGTATGCTGCCCTCCAGCGCTTTTGCCGGCAGCGAGCTGATGCAGAAGGCGCTGGCCATCGCGATGATCGCGCTGCTCACCGTCATCAACATCTTCGGTGTCAAGCTGGGAAGCACGGTACAGAACATCTTTATGGTGCTCAAGATGCTGCCGATTTTCTTGATTCTGGTCTGCGGCCTGTTTATGGGCACCGAGAGCCCCAGCCTTTCGATTATCCCGGCCTCTAATCCCAGCCTGTTCCAGATTCTCGGCATGATCGCCTTCGGTGTTGTGGCTACGATGTGGGCTTATGAGGGCTGGACCAACCTGAACGGTATTGCCGAGGAAATCAAGCATCCCAAAAAGAACCTGCCGCTGGCCATCATCATCTCGATTATTGGCGTCACGGTGCTCTACGTTTTGTTCAACTACGCGGTCTACCGGGTGCTGCCCTATGACACCATCGTTTCGATGATCGATGCGGGCAACTATTATCTCGGCACCGAGGCCGCTAACCGGCTGTTCGGCAATGCCGGCGGCCTGATCGTCGGCGCGGCGATGATCCTTGCGATCTTTAATTCGCTCAACGGCTGTGTTATGGTCTTCCCCCGCACCTATTATGCGATGGCCCGCGACGGCGCTTTCTTCAAAGGTATGGCCAAGCTGCACCCCACCTATAAGACCCCGGTCAATGCGCTGATCGTTTCCGGCCTGGTCTCGATCGCTCTGGTCTGCACCCGCAACCTCAGCCAGCTGACCAGCCTCGTCGCTTTCTGCGCGATGGTTTTCAACGGCCTGACCTTCTACGCGGTCATTCGGCTGCGGAAAAAGTACCCCACGATGGACCGGCCCTACAAGGTTTGGGGCTATCCCGTGATGATCTTTGTGATCTGCCTGATCATGATTGGTCTGATGGCGAATACCTTCATTGAGGATCCCATCACCTCGATCATCGGTTTTGCGGTGCCGGCAGTTGGCCTGGTGCTGTACGAACTGGTCTTCAAGAAGAGCCGCGAGGCGGTTGTCAATGCGGAAAATGCCGAATATGAGGAGGAAAACTGATATGGCTTCGATGGTCATTTATAATGCAAAGGTTTATCTCGAGCGCAATTCCTTCGCGCAGGCGATTCTCATTGAAGGGGATCGCATCCGTGCTGTGGGCAGCAATGAGGGCATTCTCGCTGCCGCCCCGGCTGATGCCGAGCGGTATGACGCCGGCGGCCGGACCATTGTACCCGGCTTCAACGATTCGCACCAGCACCTTCAGATGGTCGGCGAGCTGCTGGGCAGCATTCAGCTGCTGGGGGCCAGCGGGATTGCAGATGTGCAGCAGCGTGTACGGGACTTTATCGCGGCAAACAACCCAGCGCCCGGCGCTGTACTGCATGGCATGGGCTGGAATCAGGACTATTTCACCGATGAGAGCCGGTTGTTGACCCGTGCCGACCTCGATGCGGTCTCGACCGAGTATCCCATCATCCTCGAGCGCGCTTGCGGCCACATTCTGGTCGCGAATACCGCCGCGATCGAGCGGGCAGGAATCACCCCGGATACCCCGGCGGTAGACGGCGGTGCAATCGATCATGATGAAAACGGCCAGTTGACCGGTATTTTCCGTGAGAATGCCTGCCAGCAGGTGCTTCGCATCCGCCCCGAGCGCACAGTTGAGAATGTTGCCCGGGTACTGCGTCTAGCGATGCAGCATGCCGCCGAGTGCGGCATCACCTCGGTCCAGACGATGGACCTGCGTCCTTCCGATTGGCAGGTCACGCTGGAGGCTTACCGCCAGGTACAGGCCGAGAACCCCACGCTGCGGGTTTATCATCAGTGCAACTTTATGACTCCGGAGGAGTTCCAGGTCTTTCTTGACGCGGGTTACCGCACCGGTGTCGGGGATGATTATAACAAGATCGGCCCGCTCAAGCTCTTTGTTGACGGCAGCCTTGGCGCACGTACCGCGGTAATGCGCCAGCCCTACCACGATGATCCCGAGGCGCAGGGTATTGCCACCCTCACCCAGCAGGAGTTTAACACCCTGGTCCGGATGGCGGCTGACAACGGCTGCCAGGTGGTCACCCATGCGATCGGTGACGGCGCGATCGAGGAGGTTCTCAACGGCTATGACACCGTCTGTGAGAATGGGGAAAACCCGCTGCGGATGGGCGTTGTTCACTGCCAGATCACCGATCTGCCGCTGCTTTATCGGTTTGTGAAAAACGACATCCTTGCGCTGGTGCAGCCGATCTTCCTGCACTATGACATGACGGTTGTTGAGGACCGGGTTGGCAAGGCGATGGCCTCTACCAGCTATGCGTTTGAGACGATGCGCCGTCTTGGCATCCACACCAGCTTTGGTACGGATTCCCCCGTTGAGGATATGAATGCGATCGATAACCTCTACTGCGCGGTCACCCGCAAGAACCTTGCCGGCGGCCCGGAGGGCGGTTTCTATCCGCAGGAGTGCATGGACATCTTCGACGCGGTCGATGCCTACACCACCGAGAGCGCCTATGTCAGCTTCGAGGAGAATGTCAAGGGCCGGATTCGTCCGGGCTACTTCGCCGATCTGGTTATCCTCAGCGAGGATATCTTCACGATGCCGGCGGACAATCTGCGCGACACCAAGGTCGACGCCACAATGGTCGGCGGTCGGTTCGTTTACGAGCGCGCCTAACCCAGCTGGACACAAAACGGGCATGCGAGAAATCGCATGCCCGTTTTTTTAATTTAGTTGACTTTGTTTCGCATGTGGGAGACCGATACGCTGTACCAGACCGATCAGTTGTCCCGAGATGACTACCGTCAGCCCTGAGTAAAGGATCCGACCGACCGGAATATAGCTCAAGGAGAACAGCAGCACCACCGCATCGGTGAGTAGATAACACCATTGAATCGGCACTCCGGTCAGTCTTTCGATGCTCATTGCAAGCGCATCATCACCGCCCGCCGCGCTGCCGGCCCGCACACAGAACCCAACACCGAGACCGACAAAAAGGCCGCCCGCGACCGCGGCGACCAGCGGCATCTTTGCCAGTTCGGGCCAGAGCGGATCAAATTGTTCGAACAGCCGGTAAAATAGGGAGAAGCCGGCGCTCGCAACCATGGAACGAAACAAAAAACCGCGCCCCAGCAACCGCCAGCCCAGCGCATAACAGCACAGATCCATGGCCAGCCCCGAAACCGAGGGACTGATGCCGAACCAATGGCGCAATAGCAGCGTGGCCCCCAGTACGCCACCTTCTGTTACCGCCGAACGGGCGTGTACCTGATATAGACCGAATGCCAAAATCGCGCTGCCTAGCAGGATCATTGCCATCTGCCGCAGCGCTTTGTGGGTGAACACAATAACAACTCCTTATCTAACCGATTTATCTCTATTATAGTACGAATTCGTACTTTCGTCAACTGGGGCGCTATCGAATAAAAATTCATTGACATGGAATAAGTATTCAACTATACTGGGGGTGCGGCCGCTGTATTGCAGCCCGAGGGAGGAAGTATCATGAAAAATTTTGTCTCAAAAAAATATGCGATGGGACACCCCACCATGATGGGAGATCTGGGGCCCCGTGCGGCGGCCTTTGATGACCTGATCAATTTCAGCATCGGCGATCCGGATCTCAAGACCGACGACCGGATTATCGAGGCGGCCTTCAAAGAGGCGATGGCGGGCAACACCCACTATACCGATACCCGCGGAATGCCCCGCCTGCGCCAGGCAATTCGCGATTTTTATCAGGAGGAGTTCGGCTTCGCAGTCAAGGACGAAGAGGTCACCGTCACCACCAGCGCCTGTCAGGGCATGTGGGCGGTGATGCAGGCGGTACTGGATGAGGGGGACGAGGTTATCGTGCCCGAACCCTATTTCTCTCCCTATAAGGATCAAATCGAGATGGCCGGCGGTGTACTGGTGCCGCTGCCGACCTGCGAGGAGGAGAATTTTGAGGTCAACGTCCACCGGATTGAGCCGCTGATCACCGAGAAGACCAAGGCCATTCTCTTCAATACCCCCAACAATCCCACCGGCTGCTGCTTTGACAGGGATGCGCTGGAGGTCATTGCCGATGTGGCCAAGCGGCATGACCTGTTGGTCATTGCCGACGACATCTATACCATTTTCAGCTATGCCGGCCCCTTTATCCCGATCGGCACCCTGCCCGGCATGGCCGAGCGGACGGTTACGGTGCGCTCTTTCAGCAAGGATTACTGTATGACCGGCTGGCGGCTGGGCTATGTCATTGCCCCGCCGGCGATTGTCGAGGCGATCAATCTGGTCGGGGAGAGCAACGTCTACTCCGCCCCCAGCATCTCCCAGTCGGCGGGGATTGCCGCGCTGGCGCTTCGGCATGAGGTGCAGCCGGCAATCATCGAGGAGTTCCGCCGCCGCACGATGACAGCCTGCGAGGAGATTGGCAAGATCAGCTACCTGTCGGTACTTCCGCCGCAGGGCAGTATCTATCTTTTCGTCAATATTAAGCGTACCGGCCTGACCAGCAAGGAGTTTGCCAGTCAGCTGCTTGACCGTTATCATATTTTGGTCATTCCGGGCAATGTCTTTGGCGAGAGCGGCGAGGGATATGTCCGGCTCGCGCTTACCCTCGGAGAGGACAAAATCCGGCAGGCGTTTGATCGGCTGCCGCGGGATCAGTTCTAAATCTGCTAAAACAGAAGGCGCGTTCCCACACAGGGACCACACAGGGAACGCGCCTTTCTTTTCATTTCGTTGTCGCTTATCGGTTGCGGACCAGCAGATTCTGACCACCCGCAGGCAGCGGCTCGCACTTGGTCTCAAAACGGCCGGTGGCATCGATCAGCTTGTGCAGCCGCGAGTAACCGTAGTTGCGGCTGTCAAAGTCAGCGTAGATTCGGCCCAGCATAACCCCAACCTGACTGAGCGGCATCCAACCATCATCATCACAGTCATGGTCGATTAAACTTTCGATGGTCGCGACAATCCGGGACAGCGGCGCAATTGCCGGCTCAGCCTCCTCCTCGGCGACCGGTTCGGGTTCGACCGGCGGGGTGCGTGCGGGTTCTTTCTCCTTTGTGGAGTGAACAGGTTTTTTGGGCTTATCCTGCTTTTCCACCTTTTTGACTCCCCGAGAAGGTGCAATGGCTTCCTCCTCAGTCTTGGTTCCAAGCAGTACCTCGAGATACTTGAAGGTATCACAAGCCGCCTTAAAGGCGATGGGGGTTTTGGTCTCTCCCATCCCGATCACGAACATCCGGCTCTCCCGCAGGCGAGAGGCCAGCTTGGTAAAATCACTATCGGAGGAAACCAGACAGAAGCCGTCGACATTTTCAGCGTAGAGGATGTCCATCGCGTCGATGATCATTGCGCTGTCGCTGGCGTTCTTTCCCTGGGTGTAACTGAACTGCTGGATCGGGGTTAGATTGTGCTCAAGAAGTACCCGCTTCCAGTTGGCCATATCGTTGCTGGTCCAGTCACCGTAGATCCGTTTATAAGCGGGAGTTCCGTAGATCGCGACCTCATCGAGGATTGCCTTGATATACCGGGGTGAAACATTTTCCGCGTCGATCAGCAGCGCGATTACCTTGCCGTTGTCCTGCACCATCATCTCTCCTTTTTGCCCGGCAGTTTTTTCTATTGTACCATAAAACAGGGCCTTCGGGCAAAAAAGGATTGAAATTGTGCCGGTGCTGTGCTATAATTCCGCATATCAACAAAGACGTTGACCGCAGGGGAGTGTCCCCGGCGGCCGCGTCTTTTTTTTGTGCCCAAATAGGCCCGTGCCCGATTTCAAGGAGGTTAATGAGATGATACCCTATCCCGCGCATCAGGAGATCGACCTCTCCAAATTCGCCCCTGATCTGCCGCAAGATCAGCTCGAGGTCAAATATGGCCTGCCGCGGCAGGTGCGGTTTTGTGACCGCTGTGTGATGAGCAACCAGAAACCCAATTCCTGCTACGAGTTTGAGCATACGATTCATAGTGTCAAGAAGAGCATGCACATTGCGGAAGATGGGGTCTGTGATGCCTGTGTCGCCTGTGCAAACAAGGAGGGAAAGATCGATTGGGAAGACCGAGAGCGGCAGCTCAAGGAACTCTGCGACCGCTTCCGGCGCACCGACGGTGGTTATGATTGTCTGGTACCCGGTTCCGGCGGCAAAGACAGCTTTTACGCCGCTCACCTGCTCAAGTATAAATACGGGATGCACCCTCTGACCGTTACCTGGGCGCCCCATATTTATACCTCTTGGGGGTGGGAGAATTTTCAGAGCTGGATCCATGCCGGTTTTGACAACTATCTGTGTACCCCGAACGGGCGTACCCACCGGCTGTTGACGAGGCTCGCGACCGAGAATCTCTTCCACCCGTTTCAGCCGTTTATCCTCGGACAAAAGCAGCTGGCTCCCAAAATGGCGGCAAAGTTTGGTATCCCGCTGGTCTTTTACGGGGAAAATGAGGCGGAGTTCGGTAACCCGCTGGCCGATAATGAATCGGCGCTGCGGGACGAGTGGTTCTTTGCCACCAACGATCGGGATCATATCTATCTGGGCGGCGTCTCGCTACAGCAGCTGGAGGAGGATTTTGGTATCGATCCGTCTGATCTTGCGATCTACCTGCCCAGCGAGACCAGCGACATCGAGAAAAACCACATCCAGGTGCACTATCTGGGCTACTATGTCAAATGGCACCCGCAGGGAGCCTATTATTATGCGGTTGAACACGGCGGTTTTCGCCCCAGCCCGGAACGAACAGTCGGAACTTATTCGAAATACAACTCAATCGATGATAAAATCGACGACTTCTTTTACTATACCACCTATATCAAATATGGTATCGGCAGGGCTACCTACGATGCAGCACAGGAGATCCGCAACGGGGAGATTACCCGGGAGGAGGGGGTTGCGCTGGTTAAAAAGTTTGATGGTGAGTTCCCTGCCCGGTTTGCCAAGGAGATCTTTGACTATCTTTCAATCGACGAGCGAAGCTTTCCGCAGGCCAGCCGCTGTTTTGAACATCCCGGCATGGATCTTGATTATTTCATGGAATTGGCGGACCGGTTCCGCTCGCCGCATCTCTGGATGTGGCAGGACGGGGTTTGGAAACTGCGGCACACGCCTTATGAGGGGGATTCGGACTGCGGCTGGGGCGCGCCGCCCGCCGCGCTTTGAATGGGCGAAAAGGAGGCAGAAGTATGGCGGATAAAATCAGGCTGATCGCCCGGCTGGAGGTCAAGAATGACTATCTAGTCAAGGGGATTCAGCTGGAAGGGCTTCGAAAACTGGGAGATCCCCACGACTTTGCAAAGGAATACTATGAGGCGGGAATCGATGAGATTCTGTATCTCGACATCGTCGCGAGCCTGTACAACCGCAACAACCTCTCCCATATTCTGCGGCGCACCACCGAAGATATTTTTATTCCGATCACCGTCGGCGGCGGCCTGAGAACGCTGGAAGATGTACACGCCGTGCTGGCGCAGGGTGCGGACAAGGTGGCGATCAATACCGCTGCGATCAAAAACCCGGAGCTTATCACGCAGGTCGCGCAAGCCTATGGCAGCCAATGTATGGTGCTCTCGATTCAGGCAAAGCGGCGCAGAGACGCGGAAGGATGGGAGGCATACTACGACAATGGCCGGGAACATTCCGGTCTCGATGTCGTCACCTGGGCCCGTCGTGGGGTTGCGCTCGGGGCGGGGGAGATCCTGCTGACCAGCGTCGACCGCGAGGGACTTGGCCGCGGCATGGAGGACGAGCTGATCCGGCAGGTGGCCGACGCGGTACCGGTGCCGGTCATCGCGGCGGGGGGTGCGGGCAGCGCCGGCGATATTGCAGCCGCCGCCAAAGCGGGTGCTGCGGCGGTAGCACTTTCCAGCCTGTTGCATTATCGGCGCACGAGCGTCGGTGAACTCAAGCAGGCGCTCATCGGACAGGGGGTGGAGGTGAGAAGATGAATCCGATTACGATAATCGATTACGGCCTGTCCAATCTGCTTAGTGTTCAGCGGGCCTTTGAGCACTTCGGCGCTGCGGTTAAGCTGGCAAGAAGTCCCGACGAGGTTTTCGCTGCAAAGGCGCTGGTGTTGCCGGGAGTAGGCGCATTCCGGGATGGGATGCAGGGACTGCGGAAACTTGATCTCGTCGAGCCGATCAGGCAGAAAGCGGCCCAGGGCACTCCGCTGTTGGGCATCTGCCTGGGTATGCAGATGCTTTTTGAGGAAAGCGAGGAATTCGGCCGCTGGGAGGGCCTGGGGTTGATTCCCGGCAGGGTGGTTCGAATTCCGGATACCGACGCTGAGGGCCGGGCACAAAGAGTGCCGCAGGTGGGCTGGAATCGCCTGCTGCCTGCCGGCGGCAAGCAGGACTTTGACCGCAGCCTGCTTGAGGGAATTCGCCGTGGCGAGGAGGTCTATTTTGTCCACAGCTATGAGGCGAAGCCCACAAACCCCGCAGATTTACTGGCTGTTACCGTCTATGGTGGACGGCGGATCTGCGCGGTGGCCAGACGCGGCAGCGTTACCGGCTGTCAGTTTCACCCCGAAAAGAGCGGACGGGTTGGGCTCAACGTCATACGGGCGTTGATTGAGGCGGCCGGTTAATCTGCCCAGAAGGCAAAAATCGGCATGGCAGCAGCGTTTGAAGGGCCAACAGGATTGCATTTTTAGAGGTGAAACGGTATAATGTTTCCTTAATGACCGCCCTTTTTGACCGTACCGCGCGGCAGGGCGGAAGGAGGCATTCGACAATATGACAGAGTTTCTCATCCGGCGGTTTATCCGCGCCCCGCAGGACACGCGAACCCCAGCGACGAGGGGACGGTATGGTGTGCTCGCCGGCGTGGTGGGGCTGCTGTGTAACCTGCTGTTGTGCGGGGGTAAATTTCTGGCCGGTTTTCTGTTTGGCAGCGTTTCGATCATGGCTGATGCGGTCAACAATCTGTCCGATGCATCCAGCTGCTTGATTACCCTGCTCGGTTTCAAGTTGGGAGGCAAGCCGGCCGATGCCGAACACCCATTTGGCCATGCCCGGATCGAGTATCTGTCCGGGCTTTCAGTTGCAGTACTGATTATGGCGATCGGGGTGGATCTGCTGCGAACCGGATTTGAGCGGACACTCCAACCTGAGCCGGTTACCTTCAGCCTGCTCTCGGTGACGGTGCTGACCATCTCGATCCTTGTCAAGCTCTGGATGGCGGCTTTTTACCGGTCGATCGGCAGGCGGATCGGCTCCACCGCGCTGGAAGCCACCGGTGCGGACAGCCGCAACGATGTTATCTCGACCGGCGGCGTACTGGTTGCCGCAGTTGCGGCACGGATGACCGGACTTTCGCTGGACGGCCCGGTGGCAATGGCGGTTGCCCTCTTTATCCTATGGGGCGGGGTTGGAGTAGTGCGTGAGACCCTCAATCCGCTGCTCGGGGAAGCGCCCAGCGAGGAACTGGTTGACACCCTCAGCCGCCGGATCATGGGTTATGATGGGGTGCTGGGCTTGCATGATCTGATGGTTCATGATTATGGGCCTGGCCGTAGATTTGCCAGCGTTCACGTTGAGATGAGCGCTTCAGAACAGCTCATGCACAGCCACGATGTGATCGATAATATTGAGCGGGATATTCTTGAACAGGAGGGCATCCATCTGGTGATCCACCTTGACCCGATCAGCGATGACGACGAGGAGATCAGCGCGCACCGGGAGATGGCTGCCGAGCTGGTGCGTGAGATCGACCCGCGGCTGACCATCCACGATTTTCGGATGGTCAAGGGAGATGACCACACCAACCTGATCTTCGATGTGGTGATGCCTCCTGATTTTTCGATGAAACCTGACCAACTTAAGCGGACGATTGGCGAGCGGATGCGGGAGCAGGATCCCAACCACTTTGCGGTGGTGACGGTGGATTACAGCTATACTACCCATCCCGCCGCACGAAAGACCGATCAAAGGGCGTAATGACCGCCGGTATGCCGGCGTGCAAAGAGAGGAGAAAAGCGTATGTATGAAATTTCAAACAAGATCCGGGGACTGCGGCCCTCCGCCATCCGGGAGATTCTCAAGAATATGAACGACCCCGAGATGATCTCTTTTGCCGGCGGAAATCCGGCGGTGGAGTGCTTCCCGATCGACGCGATCCGCCATTATTCCGACCAGCTGCTCGCGGAGCAGCCGGTACGGATGCTGCTCTATTCCACTACCGAGGGGATTCCCGCGCTGCGGCAGTCCGCGCTCGCATTTGCCAATCGCTATGGGCAGATCAGCCGGCCGGAGGATGATATCGCGATTCTTACCGGCAGCCAGCAGGCGATGGATTTTATTGCCCGGCTGCTGTGCAACGAGGGAGATACCGTCGTCGCCGAGGATCCCAGCTTTGTCGGCGCACTCAACTCCTTCCGCGCCAGCGGTGCCAAGACGGTCGGAGTACCGATGGAGGAGGACGGGGTTGATCTCGCGAAGCTCGAGGAAGCCTTTGCCGCTAAGCCGCGCCCCAAGCTGTTCTACGTAATCCCGAATTTCCAGAACCCCACCGGGCTGGTCACCAGCGCGGCAAAGCGGCGCGCGATTTATGAGCTGGCGGCAAAATATGATATTCCGGTGCTTGAGGACAATCCCTATGGCGAGCTGCGGTTCGAGGGAGAATATATTCCTCCGATCAAGAGCTATGATGAGAAGGGCTTGGTGCTCTACTGCGGCAGCTTCTCCAAGATCCTCGCGCCCGGTATGCGGCTGGCCTATGTGATTGCCAACCGTGCGCTGATCGAAAAGATCGTCACCATCAAGCAATGCAGCGATACCCATACCAATACCTGGAGCCAGATGGTCTGTGATGCCTGGCTGCGCGGCAGCGACGCCGAGGCGCACATCGCCGCAATCCGGAAGGTCTATCAGCGCAAGTGTAATCTGATGCTGCGCGAGATGGACCGGCAGTTCAGCAAAAAGATTCGGTATACCCGGCCCAGCGGCGGCATGTTCCTGTGGGCGACGCTCCCTGACGGGGTGGATATGCTGGATTTTGTCAAACGCGCACAGCAGCGCAAGGTCGCGGTGGTACCCGGCAACGCATTCCTCTGCGATGAGGATGCTTCCAGCCAGTGCTTCCGGCTCAATTTCTCCACCCCCAGCGACGAGGACATCGTGCGGGGCATTGAGATTCTTGGCGCGCTGACCAGAGAAATCTGTGACTGATGACGGCTTGGACTGTCCAAACAGCCAGTCGTTGTGGTACAATATTCCTGACCGCTGTTTTCGGTCAGGGATTTTTGTGAAAGGGGAGATCGGGGTGAGTGAAACCAGGCAGACGAGAACTGATCCGCTGCGCGGAATGGTCGGTGGACTGCTCTGCGTGCAGCTGTCCACAGAACCGGTATTGTTGTTTGTCGACCGTCGGCTGGCGCAGCAGATGGGCCTGCCTCCGGCGGGGACTCCGGTGCGAGAACTCATCCCGGCAGAGGATTGGAAACCGCTGGTGACCCAGCTGCACGAGGCATTGACCGAGGAAAATGAGCTGCGCTTTACCGCACGCATCCTGCCGGTTCCAGGCGAGGCGCCGGTCGAGGTCCATTGTTCCGGCCGTCGCTGGGAGAATCTGCTCTGGCTGGCGGTCGCCCCCAGCCCGGGCGAACGGATGCAAAGCTATGAGCAGATTGTGGGCTGGTACAACGGATTTCGTGCGCTGATGGAGAGTGCGCCGCAGCAGGCCTATGAGTGGGATCTTCAAAAGGGGACCCTCACCGAGGCGGGCTTTCAGTCGGTGCTTTGGCGGGAGATGATGATGACCGAGCCGCTGCTCGAGGTGGATGAAGAGGGAATTCCCTCGGCAGAAAACATCTATCTTGGGGATCGAGCGGCCTTTCGGCAGCTGCACCGCAGCGTTCTGGCGGGCGGTGCGGGGGGAAGCGTTGACCTGCGGATGCGGACCGGATATGGCACCTATCGCTGGTGCCGGCTCACCCTCGCAACCCTTTATGATCCGGACGGCAAACCCCGGCGGGCAGTAGCGTTATTGGTGGATATCGATGAGGAAAAGCGGGAAAATCTGCTTATGGCCAAGCGCAATGAACGGGACCTTCTCACCGGTCTATACAACGGGGAGACGATCCGTGCTCGGCTGCTTGCGGCGCTGGAAAAGCTGCAAACCGGATGTCTGGCGGTATATCTGGTGGATATCGACCATTATCAACAGGTTGCCGATCAGTTGGGCGTACTCTTTGGTGAGGCAGTGTTGATCGGTGCGGCGGACAAGTTGACTGCTGCTGCCGGCGAGGGAGCGGTACTGGGCAGGCTGGGTGCGATTACCCTGATCGGGTTCAAGCCCATGCCCAGCCGCAAGGCGGCTGTCGCGCTGGGAAAGACCTTCTGCGAAAAGCTTTGCCAGCGGTTTGCCGATGGCAAGCAGGAACTGGAGGTTACCGCCAGCGTCGGGCTGGTGGTTGCAAATCCAGGAGAGCGGGACTTTTTTGTCCTGGTGCGCCAGGCGGACCTCGCATTGGCCGAGGCCAAGCGTGCGGGCGGTGGACGGTTGGTCACCTATCGCCGTGGTATTCCGAAAAAAGAGGAGGCTGCGGACGAGAGCCTTTATTTCGGGGAGAGCGTTCCCCCGGACAGCGCGGCGGGTTCCTTTAACGACAATATGTTCTACCTGTTCTTCAATATGCTGTATGAGGGCGAAGACCCTGACCGCGCGATTGAGCTGGTGCTCCGCACAGCAGGACAGCATTTCCACGTATCCCGTGCCTATATCTATGAAACAGAGCCGGAAGATCTTCAGATTATGCGGCTTACCCATGAATGGTGCCAAGAGGGGATTGAGAGTCTTGGCGAAGAGATGGAATATTTTGTCGTCGAAACGGCGGAACGGGAAAATCGCGCCCGGCGGGAGGTTTACCGCTGTGACGACACCAATGCGCCGGGGGTGCTGACACCCCAGTTTACCAGTCAGATTAGCCGCAGCGGGGTGCGGGCTTTTTTGCAATTTACGCTGCTCGACCACGGAAGCTGCCAGGGCTTTATCGGATTTGACGAGTGCACCGGCGCCCGAATCTGGACGGATGAAGAGCTGGAGACGCTGCGCCAGATTGCCCGGATTGTAGGGGGCTACCTGCTGCGGGTACGCGCACAGGAACGGCGCAGCCGACAGGATCCCATCACCGGCCTGCCCGGTTTTCCGCGGTTCCGCCGGCAAGCGGCGCGGGTGCTGGAGTCGGGTGAGGGCGGCTGGATGATGATCAGCCTTGACGTAGTCCGATTTGGCCGGATTGCCACTATTTTTGGAGAGAAGACCGCCGACCGGTTGCTCGGGCGGATTGGTGCGCTGCTGCGTGAGCGGATGCAGCACGGTGAGCTGGCCTGCCGGGTACGACGGGACGAATTCGTCTTACTGCTGCGCGGGCGGAAGGGAGAGACCGGACCGGACCGCGCCAGACAGTTTGAACGGGCGCTTGCACCCGCAGCCCGTGCATTGCTGGGCAACTACGATCTTCGGCTGGCAAGCGGCCTGTGCCTGCTGCCCAAAACAGGAAAAGTCTCGGTTACCACCCTCTATCAACGCGCCTCTGCCGCCCGCAAACGGGCTAAGCGGGATGGGCTGGGTGGACATCTTTACTACAACGCTGAGATGGATGCCGAAGAGCTGCGCCGCCGTGAGATTGAACGGTGCGGGAAGAAGGCGCTGGATCAGGGCGGTTTTCAGCTGATGCTGGAACCGATTCAGAATATAGCTTCTGGGAAACTGTGCGGTGCACAGACGGTTCTGTGTTGGGAGGATCCGACGCTCGGAGCCATCTCCGAACGGGAATACCGTCCTATTTTTGAGCGGTGTGGTCTGATTCTCCGCCTGGAAGAAGAACTGATCACCCAAGCAAGTGCGCTGCTTGGGCGATGGCAGCGCATCGGCGATCCGCTGCCGATTACTGTTACCCTTTCTCTGCTTCAGTTTTCCCAGACCGATCTAATTGACCGATTGACCTTTGCATTGGAGCGGGCAGGCATCGGCCCGCAGCTGCTGCGGTTGCAGCTGGCGGGAGATCTGCAGGATTGGGGCGGAGAGGCGGCGGTACGCATGCTGCGCCGGTTGCGGCAGGAAGGGTTTCAGGTCAGCGGTGGAGTACAGGCCCCGCGGAGCGGTTCGGTTGGAATTGAGGGCGACCCGCTGTGGGACGAGATCATTCTGTCCCCGGATGCCTTTGCCCGGTCTGAGCGGGATGACCGGTTGGCTGCGCTGATTCACCTGAGTCATACGATGGGCCAACGGGTGCGGGCGGTCGGCGTCAGGGAGCAGCGGGAGGCAGAACGGCTCAGCAAAGCGGGCTGCGACCTGTTGCAGGGGGACTTTATCTCACCTCCGCTTTCTCCCCGTGCTGCTCGCACATTACTTGCGCTACGGCCCGAAGAAAAAAAGTAAAAAAGGCAGCAGGACGAACTCTTTGAGTTGACGCCTGCTGTTTTTTTGTGTTCTGCCCAATTACCCGTTCTCATAGGATAAAGGAGAAGGGGGGACGGGCGATGCAGCAGCTGGTAATGGCGGCAATGACCCAGTATGGAGCGATGGGGGTCTTTGCGCTGATTTTTTTGGAAAATGTTTTTCCACCAATCCCCAGCGAGGTGATTCTTACCTTTGGGGGATTTTTGACCACCCGTATACCACTTACGGCCGGTGCCGTTATTTTTGCCGCAACGGCCGGGTCGCTGGCCGGTGCGTTGGTACTCTATGGGGTGGGCACGCTGATGGATCGCCCCCGGCTGCTCACATTGGTGCGCCGACGGGGCAGACTGCTCGGGTTCGACCCGGAAGGGATAGAACGCAGCCTGAATACCTACGAACGGTATCAGTACAAGACGGTTTTCCTGTGCCGGATGGTACCGATTCTCCGCAGCCTGATCTCGATCCCGGCCGGTATGGCACGGATGCCGCTGGTGCCCTTTCTGTTGCTCACCACCGCCGGGTCACTACTCTGGAACACCGCGCTGGTGTTGGCTGGAGCTGTGTTGGGAGAAGCATGGGCACTACTGATGCCCTATCTTGATCTGTGGGGCAATCTGGCTCTGGCGGTATTGATTTTGTTGGTGACAATCGCCGGCATGCGGCGCTGGAGCCGGCGCCGTGCGGCACATAATATGCCGGCAAAAACAGAGTAAAATAACAAACCACCCCGCGGACTTTTGTCCGCGGGGTGGTTTGTTGCTTAAAAGGTTACTTAGCCAGCGCGACAATAATTTCGCAGCATTTTTCCAAGCCCAAAACGCCGCTGTCCAGCGTCAGGTGGTAATTGTCCGCCATGCCCCAGATCTGGTCGGTATAATGCCGGTACTGGGAAGCGCGCGCTTTATCCTTTTTGACAATCAGCTTGTCGATGTTCTTGGCGGGGAAACCGTATTCTTCCACCGCGCGACGGATTCGAAACTCCTTGTCGGCGTGAACAAAAACATTCAGGCAATCGGTTCGATCCCGCAAAATGTAGTCTGCCGAACGTCCCACGATGACACAGGGCTCCTTTTCAGCGAGTTCTCGAATGATGTTGTTCTGGAGAATCTGGACCTTGTCGGCAGGGGGCAGATGGTCGGGCGAAAAGCCGCCCTGTGCATAAACGCCGCCCATCGAGAGATTGTACAACAGGCTGCTGGTGGTAGAATATTCTCCGGTCTCCTCAACAAATTCCAGCGCAAAACCGCTCTGCTTGGCGACCATCTGAATCAATTCCCGGTCGTAGAATTTATACCCCAGCTGCTCGGCTACCATCCGGCCGACGGTGCGCCCACCGCTGCCAAACTCCCGGCTGACTGTGACAATCCGTTTGGACATAGATCAGACCTCCGTTTCCCCGATACGGTATCAAAACTGTGCACAACGACGACAGAATCGAAAAACCGCAGTTTATTTTTGTATCTTTATTATAACGCCGATTGACCGAAACAACAAGCGTTTCCTGCGTTTTTACAGTGCAAGATCTTGAAATTTTATCGAAAAGAACAAAAATCAAAAGGGATAATTAACAAACACTACAAAAATATGTTTTGCGTGTGTTTGAGTGTGCTGGTAAAATGCCGGTAAAAAAATGATGATCTGGCAGGATAGGACAAATGCGGAGAGAGAAAGGAAATTGTATAACGTGTATGGACGGATCCTTTTCCTCATATCGGAAGATGCTTGCTTCTAGGAACACGAATACAAAATCAAGGCTTTATGGTCTGAAAACAATGACGGACAGATTAGCTTGTGGTACCAGGTATTTTATAGCAGCTCAGACCGTCCGGCCACAGACATAATGCCGGTTTCTATCAGGTTGTGGGTGCATCGATAAGCGTTCTCATCAATATCGGAGAAGTCGATAAACGCGCAGACAACCGACAGGTTGATCGGCACAACACCCTCGGGCAGATTCTTGGCGGTGACGGAGATCAGATCCCCTTGGTGTACCTGAGAGGAGGAGAGGGCGAATTCTGGTCGGGGCAGCTGGACCTCGAGCGCGGCGTCAAAGTAGAAGCTGCCAAAGCCCTGTGTATTCCGGTCGAGTTCGCCCCAGACCTCGAGATAATAGTCCCCATCCATGTCAAAGACAAAATTGGAAAAACCGGCGGCGTCTCCATCATAGACCACGATCTGACCAGCTTGATCGGTCAGCTGTACCCTTGTCAGCATCGCGTCCTCTGGAGAGACGGCGAGCACATTCTGCGGTTGATCTACCGGAATTGTGATCCCGATTGCCGGATAATTGCCCTCCAGGTGACGGGTCAGCAGTCTGCCCAGCACCGGCGCCTGCCAGTTGCCTTCATGCTGCAACAGCTTGGTTCCATTCAGGCTGACCGTGACTTCGGGTATACCGCGGTCGCCGGCAGCCTGCCACCGCTGCCAGATCAGACCGGCAGCCAGCAGGCAGAGAATCGGCGGGATCAGCAGAAATGCAGGCCACTTCCTTGTTTTCATGCGGTGCGCTCCCTTCGCGTCGGCGATGTTTTTTTCATTATAACATAATGTGATTTTTTAGTGGTAGACAACCGATTTTGGACCGTCCGGTGGCCCTGTGCTGATCCTACCATCGGCAGCGGGTGAAGAAAGCAGTTTTTTTGTTTTTGCCGAACATCGGCCCGATTGAATCAGACGGGGGATGGTGATAAAATAAAACTATATGGGCCATTTTGCCAGGATGAAAACGGCGCGCGGCCCGAAAGGAGGAAGCATGAAACTTAATAATAAGCAGACCATCCTCGTCGGATTGGCGTTTATGTCGATCAGCGCCTTCTGGCAGGTCTATGATGGGATCATTCCGCTGATTCTCAAGAACACCTTTGGAATCAACAATGCGACTTCCGGTGTGGTGATGGCGCTGGACAATGTTTTGGCGCTCTTCCTGCTGCCGGTCTTTGGATCGTTGAGTGACCGCACCCATACTGGTATCGGCCGGCGGATGCCCTTTATTCTGGTTGGTACGGCGGCGGCCGCGGTGGCGGTTATTCTGATCCCGCTGGGCGACCGGATTTACAGCCTGCCGCTCTTTCTGGTTGGGCTTGGAATCGCGCTGCTCGCGATGTCCAGCTATCGCAGCCCCGCCGTCGCGCTGATGCCCGACGTCACCCCAAAACCGCTGCGGAGCAAGGGCAACGCGGTCATCAATTTGATGGGCGCGGTCGGTGGAATTTTGATGCTATTGGCCATCAAGGTAATGGTTCCGAAGGGGGACCATCCCGATTATCTGCCGCTCTTTATCCTGTTGGCGCTCTTTATGGCGGTTTGTGTGCTGCTGCTCTTTTTCACCGTCAACGAGCCCCGTGCAGCCGCGGAGATGCAGCGGCAGAGCGCTGCGCTCGGAATTGAGGAGGATTCCGGTGAAGAGACGCAGCCGGGCGAAAAAACAAAGCTGCCTCCGGATGTCTTCCGTTCGCTGACCTTCCTGTTGGCGAGTATCTTCCTCTGGTTCATGGGATACAATGCCGTCACCACCGCTTTCAGCAAATACGCCGAGCATATGTGGGGGATGGAAGGGGGAGATTATGCGCTGGTGCTGATGGTCGCGCAGGCCGCGGCGATCATCGCCTTCATCCCGGTGGGCATTATTGCGGGCTATATCGGGCGAAAACGCACGATTTTGCTGGGTATTTTCATGTTGGCCATCGCTTTTGGCGGCGGTGTCTTTTTCAGCGATCATTTCAGCTGGCTGCTCTTTGTCTTTTTCTCGCTGGCCGGTATCGGGTGGGCGTTTATCAATGTCAATAGCTATCCGATGGTGGTCGAGATGAGCCGTGGCGCAGATGTGGGACGATACACCGGTTATTACTATGCTTTTTCGATGGCAGCACAGATCATCACCCCGATCCTCTCGGGTGCGCTGCTTGATGTCAGCTATCGACTGCTCTTCCCCTACGGGATGTTCTTCGCTGCTCTGAGCTTCGTCACGATGCTCTTTGTCCGTCATGGAGATAACCG
The DNA here is from genome assembly GCA_944386485.1 of uncultured Pygmaiobacter sp. Lineage (GTDB taxonomy): Bacteria > Bacillota > Clostridia > Oscillospirales > Ruminococcaceae > Pygmaiobacter. The sequence goes on from CALXBG010000007.1 coordinate 27,311, forward strand.
GCCACAGCGGCGCAAGGGGATTGAGGCGTTCGATGTCGACGACGGCTGAATACCGAAAGATATAGAGCAACAAAAAGATAAAGGGGAAATTTTGGTGAAAGAAAAGAAACAGCACCGGGCATGGTGGATGCTGGTCGGCTGTATTCTGCTGCAGGCCGGCGGCACCGGGACCCTATCCAACTGCAACGCGATCTTTTTCTCGTCGATCAGCGCTGAGCTGGGGGTCAGCAACGGGGTGATGAGCCTGTTTGTCACGATCCGTACCATCTTTACTGCACTAGCGGTAGGTGGGGTCACGATGCTCTATAAAAAGGTCAATTTGCGGGTACTCTTGACCGGTCTCTCATTATTGGGCTGTGGCTGCTTTGCCATTCAGGGGCTGTTTGGCGAGATCTGGCAATGGTATCTGATGGCAATTCCCTTCGGCGTTGCCTGCGGCGGGCTGGTCACGGTGCCGGCCACCATTGTTATCAACAACTGGTTTCACAAACGGGTCGGTCTGGTACTGGGAATTGCGCTGTGCTCTTCCGGTATTGCGGGAGCGGTCATCGCGCCGCTGTGCTCGGCGATGATCACCGCGCTGGGCTGGCGTGTTGCCGCTGCATTGACCGGTTTACTGGCGCTGGCGTTGTTGCTCCCAGCAACTCTGTTCATTCTGCGGCTCACTCCGCAGGAGGTCGGGTGTACTCCCTACGGTGAAGAGGAACAGGGGGAGCGCAAGATCCGGCAGGCGGAGAGCAGTCCGCTGGCTTCCAGCGTAGTCGTGTTGGCGCTGTGCCTGCTGCTCGTGATGATTCCCAACTCGACGATGCAGATGTCCAGTCACTTTACCCTTTTTGCCCAGCAGGAGGGCCTGACCCTCGCGGATGCGGCCAGCTTTACTTCGCTGTGCATGCTGGGCAATACGCTGGGCAAATTGGTACTAGGGATGATCAATGACCGCAAGGGTGCTTGGTTTACCAATGGATTGGCTTGTGGAGCACTATTGCTGGCAACTGCCGCTTTCGGCAGCGGCAGTCTCTGGATGCCTGCGCTCTGCACCGGGGCCGGGCTGCTCGGCGTCTCCTACTCGATGCAGGCGATGTTGCCCGCGCTTCTGGCGAGCCAGATCTATGCTGGACAGTACCAAAAGAGATATAGTCTGCTGATGACCGTCGGCACGCTTGTCGGTGCAGGGGCCAGTACTGCGATCGGTGCCGGCTCGGATCTGCTGGGCAGTTATCGACCGATCTTCTTGTTCTTGGCTGGCTGCTGTGCAGTAGGAATTCTGATTTCGGTCTTGCTCTCCCATTGGCAGAAAGCGGCTGGCGCGAAGTCACCGGTTGCTGCTGATTCAGGTTGCTAAATTAATAACAAAAAAGAGGGCCGGATCGGCCCGCGTGGATAAGGATGTTAAGAAAGACTTTTGACAGAGTGTGAATCAGATCGGTTTTATGGATTTGTGACGAAATCCAAATCACTGGAGGCACACGAAATGAAAAAGTCAAATCTTAATCTATC
>CALXBG010000008.1 GCA_944386485.1 uncultured Pygmaiobacter sp.
CAGCAGAGTATTTTGACGCGGTAAGCGCAGCATGGTATGATATAAAAGTATAAGAAAGAAACTTGGACGAATCCACGCATCGCGCTTTAGGATGGGTGAAAAAAGGGACAAAAGGAGAGAAGAAGGATGATTGACGGCAGAAGGGCTACCGCCATTATCGTTGCGGCGGGTGCATCCCGCAGGATGGGATTTGATAAACTGTTTTACCCTCTGGCCGGCAAGCCGGTGCTGGCGCATACAATCGCAGCGTTCGAACATCATGAGATGATCGACGCGGTTGTGGTGGTTGCGGGGGAAAACATCGCGCGGGTGCGCGCGCTGGCGGCGGAATATCCTAAGGTCTGTGCGGTAATCCCCGGCGGCGCGACCCGAACTGCGTCGGTCAGAGCCGGTATGGAGGCTGCGGGCACAGACGGGATTGTCGCAATTCAGGACGGCGCCCGTCCCTTTGTCAGCGAGGCGGTGATCACCCGTACATTGCAGGCCGCGGTGGAATCCGGCGCGGCGGCACCGGCGGTACCGGTCAAGGACACGATCAAGGTCGTGGATAATGACGGATTTGTTCAGATGACCCCGCCCCGGGAGACCTTAATGGCGGTTCAGACACCGCAGATCTTTGATGCAAAACATTATGCTGCGGCGCTGGCACGCTGTGCCGATGATGCGGTAACTGACGACTGTGGGGTCTTTGAGGCCGCCGGGGGCCGGGTTCGGCTGGTTGAGGGGGAGTACGCGAATCTCAAGATCACGACCCGGGAGGATCTTGCCGCATGGGAAAAGGAGGAAAAAGGAATGAGGATCGGGCATGGATATGATGTACACCGGTTGGTCGAGGACAGAAGGCTGATCCTGGGCGGGATCGAAATCCCTTATGAAAAGGGTTTGTTGGGCCATTCGGATGCCGATGTGCTGACCCATGCGGTGATGGACGCATTGCTCGGCGCTGCGGCACTCGGGGACATTGGATGCCATTTTCCGGACAGCGACCCCGCCTATGCCGGGGCGGACAGCATTGAATTGTTGCGGCATGTGACAAAACTGCTCGCCCGGCAGGGATATAGAGCGACAAACATCGACGCTACTGTTTTGTGTCAGGCGCCAAAGCTCGCTTCCTATATTCCGGCAATGCGGGCGCGGATTGCCGGTGCGCTGGAGCTTGATGAGGAGATGGTCTCGGTCAAGGCGACTACCGAGGAGGGGTTGGGCTTTACCGGCTCGGGAGAGGGAATCGCTGTTCATGCGGTCTGCCTGATTGAAAAAGTCGGCTGACATCAAGGATTTACAAGGCTTTTTCATTGAGAATGGGTAGGTTTTGTGGTATAATCAAAAAGATCGAGTAAAATAGTTACGGGGCTTTTGCGGCCTCGATTGGAATGGAGGCTGAGTTATGAGCCTGACGGAATCGCTGAGCGCTTTTGCAAGCGGGTTGGGCGCCGTTTTCCTGGAGCAGATACAGCGGGTCATCAACGTCATGCGGGACTTCAAGCTGGTTGATATGATCGATATCGTGGTGGTCGCATTTCTTACCTATGAGCTGATCACCCTCGTACGGCAGACCCGCGCGGCACAGCTGGTCAAGGGAATCATTATTCTGTTTGCAGCCTCCTTTATCTCGGAGTTGTGCCAGATGCGAACCCTTAATTATGTGCTGGATAAGATTCTCCAGTTCGGCGTTTTGGCTCTTGTTGTCGTCTTTCAGCCCGAGATTCGTCGTGCGCTGGAGCGTGTGGGCGGCACCAACGTCTTTGCCATCTCGCTGTTCCGGACGAAGACGCCCGATGAGAAGGAGCGTGAACGGTGGAAGACGGCGATCGCAACCGTCTGCGATGCAGCGGAACAGCTCAGCGCCTCCCGCACCGGTGCCTTGATCGTTTTTGAGCGGCGCTCGAATCTGAGCGAAATTATCAAGACCGGCACAGTACTCAACGCGGATATCAATGTCGAGGCGATTGGTACCATTTTCTATGAGGGAACGCCGCTGCATGACGGCGCGGTAATTGTCCGTGATGCCCGGATTAAGGCTGCCGGCTGTGTGCTGCCGCTTTCAGCTAATCAGGATATCAGCAAAGATATGGGCACCCGGCACCGTGCGGCACTTGGAATGAGTGAGAACTCCGATGCCCTGTGTGTGGTGGTCTCAGAGGAGACGGGAATCATCTCAATGGCGAAAAACGGCGTGCTGATCCGCCGTCTGGACCGTCAGAACCTGCACAATCTGCTCCAGATGGAGCTTGTGCCGGAGCCCCCCGAGGAGGAGGAAAAGACCAGCAGATTACGCAGACTCTTCCGCGGGGAGACAAAGAAGGAGGCGTCCGGGAATGAAAAAAGCGAAGAAAGCTAAAACCGGTAAGCGCCGTTTGAATCTGGGGCGACTATTCGACAACAGCCAGTTTACTTTGATCATTTCGATTTTGATCGCGGTGTTTGGATGGCTGGTGGTTTCACTAGTCATCGAGCCGAATACACAGGACAAGGTTACCGGTATTCCGGTCAATCTGGATTATAACGCACAGACCCTTCAGTCAATGGGGCTGGATGTCGTGACTGAGGGAGAAGTTCCCCGGGTTACGGTGCGGGTGGAAGGCGAGCGCGCGGTGGTCGGCGGCCTAGGGGCAGACGATATTACCGTGTATCCCCGGTTGAGCAATGTCACCGAAGCCGGCCAGTACGAGTTGACCCTTGTTGCGATAAAGAACGACCCGAATGCCGCTTATGAGATTCAGGAGATTGTCCCGTCTACGGTGATGGTGCGGTTTGCGACCCTGACTCAAAAGAAGTTTGTGGTGGAGACTGATACCAGCGCGGTCAAGCCGGCAGATGGGTATATTCTGACCGGCGCCTATGCCACTCCGGGCGAGGTCACCCTGACCGGCCCCGAAGAGGAGATCCAGTCGGTTGGCCGGGTGGTCGCACGGGTGGAGATCGATGAGGAGCTGACCAGCACCCAGATTGCCACAGCGCAGCTGGTGATCTATGACAAGAATGACAACCCGATTACCAGCAAGGTCATCTCGACCGACGCTGAGACGGTTGAGGTCACCATTCCGATTTTGCAGAAAAAGACGCTGCCGCTTACGATCGGCTATACCAATGTGCCGGAAGGCTTTGATCTGGATCTGCTCAAGCCGACCTTCGAATATGATTCGATCAATCTTGCCGGACCGGCGGATTCGGTCCAGAACAAAACAGAATTGCAGTTGGGATATATCGACCTGCAAAAAGAGTTTACCCTCAACTTTGTCAAGAGCTTTGCCATCACGCTGGATGCGGGCTATCAGAATCTCGACAACATGAACGAGGTCACCGTCAGCTTTGACACCAGCGCGTTCTCCCAGAAGACGGTGACGGTCAGCGATATCCGGGTGGTGAACCAGCCGGCGAACCGTGAGGTCGAGGTGCTGACCCAGAGGATCTATGATGTAAATCTGATTGGATTGGCTGAGGATGTTGCGGCGCTGAGCGCCGGCAGCGTGATTGCTGAGATTGATGCCGGCGATCTGGCGCTGAGTGAGGGACAGCAGACGGTGCCGGTTACCATCCGAATTCCGGGCAGCAGTACCGTCTTTGCGGTCGGCAGCTATACAGCACTAGTTGAGACCCAAGCCAACGAGAATTGATCAGAGATAAAAAAGAGAGGAGGGGTAGGCGTTATGCTGCAATTTTCGGGGCTGACGCTGCCCCTTTCCTCCTCTCGGGAGGATGCGTTTGCCGCAGCCTGCAAAAAAGCAAGACTGACGCCGCGGCAGATTGCGGATTGGGGGATCACCCGGCTCTCGGTAGATGCCCGTCACCGCCGTCCGCAGCTGGTTTGGGGGGTTGGCATTACCCTCGCGCCGGGACTGCGGGAAGAAGATTATACCGGCAGCGGCGCAGTTATCCGGCGCGAGATGCCGCTTGAGATTCATCCCGGCGAACGGCCGACAACCCTGCGGCCGGTAGTCTGCGGCCTGGGGCCGGCAGGCCTCTTTGCCGCATTGCTGCTCGCTCGTCATGGTGCGCGGCCGCTGGTGCTTGAGAGAGGTCCGTCACTCGACCGGCGGGCTGCCGCGGTGGACGCCTTTTTTGCCGGCGGAGCACTAGACGAAAACGCCAATATCCAGTTTGGCGAGGGGGGCGCGGGCACCTTTTCAGATGGTAAGCTGACCACCCGGATCGGCGATCCGCTGTGCGACTATGTGCGGCGCACGCTGTTGGAACATGGCGCGCCGGAGGAAATTGCCTGGCAGGCAAAGCCGCACATCGGTACCGATCGGCTGCGCGGCGTAATCCTCTCGCTGCGGCAGGAGATTGAGCGGCTGGGCGGCGAGGTGCGGTTTGATACCAAACTGACGGGCTTAGTCTGCGATGGCGGCAGGTTAACCGGTGTTCGGGCCGAATCAGAGACGATTGCTGCCGACACGCTGGTGCTGGCTGTTGGCCATTCGGCCAGAGATACCTTCGCGATGCTGCGGGACGCCGGATTGACATTACAGGCAAAACCTTTTTCGGTCGGGTTCCGGGCAGAGCATCTGCAAAGCGAGATCGACAGGGCGCTCTACCACGAGGCAGCGGGGCACCCCGCGCTGCCGCCGGGTGAGTACCAGCTCGCCGCCCACCCGGGCGGAAGAGGGGTATATACCTTTTGTATGTGTCCGGGTGGTAGGGTGGTTGCCGCGGCAAGTGAGGCGGGCGGCGTGTGCACCAATGGCATGAGTTACCATGCCCGGGATGGGGCCAACGCCAATGCGGCGGTCGTTGCCGAGGTCAAACCGGAAGAGTTTGGCGGGGATGCGATGCGCGCAGTCGCCTTTCAGCGTGAACTGGAACGGGCGGCTTTTGCGCTGACCGGCAGTTATGCTGCTCCGGCACAGGATCTGGACGGCTTTCTGACCGGTAGGCCGGGTCTGCGGCTGGGAAGGGTAGAGCCGACCTATCCCTGTGGAGTCATCCCGGCGGATCTTGGTACGCTGTTCCCAGAGCGAATTACCACCGCGCTGCGGGACGGACTGCGGGCGTTTGGAAGGAAATTGCCGGGATACTGTGCGGCGGATACCCTTCTCACCGGGCCGGAGACCCGTACCAGCAGCCCGGTTCGGATTCCCAGAAATACGGATTGTCAGAGCGGTGAGCTCGAGGGATTATATCCCTGTGGCGAAGGGGCCGGTTATGCCGGTGGAATTGTCAGCGCGGCGGTGGATGGCCTGCGGGTTGCCCGCAGCATTTTGGAGAGCCGCCGTTACCGGTGAAGGCGGCATATCAGAAGTAGTCTTCCCGCGGTGGAGGACGGAAAAGGAAGAAAAACAGTTATGGTATATCATCCCTGGCTTTGCGGCCGCCCGCAAACCGAGCAGATCAAGACGATTTCGGCGGCGCTGGGGCTGCCTGAACTGGTCTGCGGCGTTCTGGTGTCCCGCGGTATGGACACGCCGCAGCGCGCACAGGCGTTTTTGTCGGGTGGAGGAGAATTGAGTTCCCCCCAACTGATGTACGGCATTGAGGCGGCTGCACGACGGATTCGGCAGGCGGTCGATGACGGAGAGCGGATCGCTGTTTTTGGCGATTATGATGTGGATGGCGTTTGTGCCACCGCGCTGATGTATAGTTACCTGGAGAGCATCGGAGCGGAGGTTTACTATAAGCTGCCCAACCGGGCGGATGAAGGTTATGGCCTGTGCTGCTCGGCGGTGGATTTGATCGCCTCGAAAGGAATCACCCTGATCATTACGGTCGACAACGGCATTTCAGCGGTTGAGGAGATCGCCTATGCCAGATCGCTGGGGGTAGATGTTGTGGTGACCGATCACCACATCCCACCTCAAACGCTGCCGCAGGCAGCGGCGATTGTCGATCCTCAGATCCCGGAGGATACGAGCCCCTGCAAGACATTGGCCGGAGTGGGGGTTGCCTTCAAGGTTGCTTGTGCGGTAGAGGGGGCGACGCCCGAAGAACTGCTGGACTGGTACGGCGATCTCGTTGCGGTGGGCACCATTGCGGATATAATGGAGCTCACCGGAGAAAATCGCACGATTGTCAGCAAGGGGCTGGAGCTATTACAGGATTCGCCCCGCACCGGACTGCGGGCGCTGATTGAGGCGGCAGGACTTGCCGATCGTCAGCTGACCGCTGAAAGCGTCAGTTTTGGCCTGGCACCGCGGCTGAACGCGGCAGGCCGGATGGACGATGCCACCATCTCGCTGCGGCTTTTGCTCTCGGAGGATGAAGAGGAGGCCGCCCAGCTTGCCGCAGAGCTGGAGAGCTATAATCAGGAGCGACAGCACACCGAGCGGGAGATTGTCGAGCAGATCGCGGCGCGGCTGGATGCCGACCCCCGACTTGCCAGTCGCCGCGTGCTGGTGGTCTGGGGCGAGGGATACCATCAGGGAGTGATCGGGATTGTCGCCAGTCGCCTTGTCGAGCGATACGGCCGGCCGGCAATCGTCTTTTCAATCGATGGCGGCGAGGCAAAAGGCTCGGGCCGAAGCGTACCGGGCTTTTCCCTCTATGAGGCGATCGCCGCCTGTGGTGAGCTGCTGATCCGGTTTGGCGGCCACGATGCCGCGGCGGGTATGTCGATCGACTGTGATAAACTGGAAATCTTTACTGAGAAGATTAACGAGTACGCGGTACACCGGTATCCCATTATGGAGGTGCCGCCCATCCAGGCGGATCTTCCGATCCGGCTGGAGAATCTTACCACGCAGCAGGTAGAGGCGCTGACCGCGATGGCACCCTTTGGTCGGGGAAACCCGCAGCCGCTCTTTTTGCTCGAGGATGCGGTACTGGATGCGGTTTATCCGCTGTCTGAAGGGCGGCACAGCAGATTGCGGCTGCGGCAGGGGCAAGTAACTCTCTATGCGGTGCTGTTTGGGACTGCCCCGCAGGCGCTGGGTTATTATCCGGGGGATCGGGTAGAAGCACTAGTTTATCTCTCGATCTATCAGGGACAGAACGGACCGCTGCTCTCAGCCCGCATCCGGGAACTGCGCCCGGCGGGCATTGGCAATGAGTACATCCGACAGACCCAGCTGTATCAGGCATTGATCGGCGGCAGCCGTTTGGACGAAGCGCAGCGCGCCGCGTTGCTTCCCAGCCGGGAAGAGGTGGCAGCCGTTTTCCGTCTGGCCCGGGCGGAGGGGATTCCGGCTGCAAATCTTTGCCGTAGTTTTGCGCGATTGGCACCGCTGGATGCGGGCAGAATTCAGGTCGCAATTCGGGCGCTGTGTGAGCTTGGTTTGCTGGAGAAGCGAACGGTTCACGGAGAGGAACGCTATCTTGAACATCCAGTCAGCGGCAAGCGTGCGCTGGACAGCGCACCGGTCTTTCATCTGCTGAAAGATGCTGTGGACGCTGTGGACAAGAGATGATTAAAGGGGAAAAGAGAGAAAAGAAGGTGAGAGGATGGAAGGGTATATGACCTATGAGCAGCTGAAAGAACAGCTGCGGGAGTCTGGCCGCAACTATGATATGGAGTTGATCGACCGCGCCTTCGCTGTGGCGGATAAGGCCCATAGCGGAGTTAAGCGGCGCAGCGGTGAGCCCTATATCACCCATCCGTTGAATGTCGCGTCGCTGCTGGGCGAATTGGGACTGGATTCCGAGAGTATTTCGGCGGCGCTGTTGCACGATGTGGTGGAAGACACCGAGATCACAAAGGGAGAGATTGAAAGCCAGTTCGGCGAAGAGGTTGCCAATCTGGTGGACGGGGTGACCAAGCTGGGGCAGATCACCTTCTCGACCATGGAGGAGCAGCAGGCGGAAAACCTTCGCAAGATGTTGCTGGCGATGAGTCAGGATATTCGGGTCATGATCATCAAGCTCTGTGACCGGCTGCATAACATGCGGACAATGACGGCCATGCCGGATCAAAAGCGCCGGGACAAAGCGCTTGAGACGATGGAGGTTTACGCCCCTATCGCACACCGGCTGGGAATGAACAACATTCAGGAGGAACTTGAGGACCTCAGCCTTTCTTTCCTCGATCCGGTGGGATATCAGGAGATCGTCCGGCTGCTGGATCAACACGGCGGCAAGGGAGAGTTCATCGCCGATGTTTCGGCGCAGATTAAAAAAAGGTTGGACGAGAATGGAATCCCCGATGCCCATCTCTCCAGCCGGGTCAAGTCGATCTATGGCATCTACCGCAAGATGTATATCCAGAACAAGGAGTTTGAGGAGATCTACGACGTCTATGCGCTGCGGATTATCGTCGATTCAGTAGCGGAGTGTTACAATGCGCTGGGCGTTATTCACGATATGTATCACCCGCTGCCCAACCGGTTCAAGGATTACATCTCTACCCCCAAACCCAATGGCTACCAGTCGCTGCACACAACGGTGCTCGGACACGAGGGAATCCCCTTCGAGGTGCAGATCCGCACCTGGGAGATGCACCATACTGCGGAGTACGGTGTTGCCGCGCACTGGAAATACAAAGAGGGAATTCAGGGCACCGACAAGCTGGAGGAGCGCCTGGCTTGGGTTCGTCAGCTGCTTGAGAGCCAGCGGGATTCCGAGGATGCGGTCGACCTGCTGCGGAACATCAAGAGCGAATTGCTGCCCGAGGAGGTCTTTGTCTTTACCCCGAAAGGAGACGTTATCAGTCTGCCCACCGGCGCGACGGTGATCGACTTTGCCTATGCGATTCATACTGCAGTCGGAAACCGGATGACCGGGGCGAAGGTGAATGGACGGATCGTCCCGATTGATCACAAGGTCGCCACCGGGGAGGTAATTGAGGTGCTTACCGGGGCGAAGGATAAGGGCCCCAGCCGGGATTGGCTGTCGATCGTAACGACCAGCGAAGCGAAGGGAAAAATCCGCAACTGGTTCAAGAAAGAGCGGCGGGAAGAGAATATCGCCGAGGGCAAAAACATGCTCGATCGAGAGCTGCGGCGTAACCTGATTACCCTGCCCGAGGACAAATACGATTCCTTTATGGAGGATGTCGCCCGCCGCCAGCGGCTGAACAGCGCGGTTGAGATGTATGCCGCGCTGGGCTACGGCGGCCTGCAGATGAGCCGGCTGTTGCCCAAGCTCAAAGACGAATATGCCAAGCTGGTCAAGGCTGCGGATCCGGTCGAGATCTTCCAGATGCCGATCAAGAAGCAGAAGAGCAACGAGGGGGTCATTGTCGAGGGGATTGACAACTGCCTGATCAAGTTTGCAAAATGCTGCAATCCGCTGCCGGGAGATGAGATCGTCGGCTTCATCACCCGGGGTTATGGTGTCTCGATCCACAAAAGAGACTGCCCCAACGCAGTAGTGGGACGCAATCTTGATGAGTCCAGTCCTCGTTGGGTCAATGCTTATTGGGCGGACGGGGTGAAGGAGAGCTTCAAGTCTACTCTTGAGATCGTCGCGGTGGACCGTCCGGCGCTAATCGCCGACATCAGCGCGATGATTGCGAACATGAAGGTGCCGATCTATGCCTTTACTGCCCGGCAGAATTCGGACGGGCGCAGCAGTATTCTGGTTACGATCGGAATTAACAACATCGATCATCTGGGCTCGGTCATTGCCCGGCTGAAAAAGGTGCGGGACGTCGTTTCGGTCACCCGTACCTGAGCACAGACGAAGGGAGAAAACACAGATGAAAGCGGTAATCCAGAGGGTGCGCTCCGCCTCGGTGGTCATCAACGGGGGAGAGGAGCGGTCGATTGGGCCCGGACTGTTGATCCTTGTGGGAGTTTCGGTCGGGGATACCGAGGAGGATGTCCGGCTGCTCGCCCGTAAATGTGCCGAGGTTCGAATTTTTGAGGATGAAAACGGCAAGATGAACCGCTCGGCGCCTGAGCTGGGCTACGAGGCGATGGTCATCAGCAATTTTACGCTGCAAGCAGACACCCGAAAGGGTCGTCGCCCCGGCTTTGACCGGGCTGCGAAGCCGCCGCTCGCGGTGGATTGTTACCGGCTGTTTGTCGACTGCATCGGCGGCTACGGGCTCGCTGCGGTTAAAACGGGGGAGTTTGGCGCCGACATGCAGATCAGCCTGATCAACGACGGGCCGGTCACCATCGTGATGGACACCGAGGAGTGGAAGCGCGGTTGATATTTGGCAAAACGAAGCTTTTCGCAAAGGAGAGATCAGCTTGAAGATTTATCATCTCAACGCACCGGGCCCCTATTTCACCAACAGCTTTTTGATTATCAGCGAGGCGGGCCACGCGGCGATTATTGACGCATGCGCTGCACCGGAGCAGTATCTCGCGGCACTAAACAAGGAGGGGGCCACCCTCTCGATGATTTTGCAGACCCATGGTCACTTTGACCATGTGGGGGCGATTGAGCCGCTGCGGCAGGCTACCGGCGCAAAGGTCTACCTCAATGCTGCCGATGCCCGGCAATTTGGTATTCATGCGGATGAGAACCTTACCGATCGGATGAAGATCGTGCTGGATGAGCTGACCTTTGAGGTCATTACCACGCCGGGCCACACGCCGGGCAGCGTCTGCATCCGGCTGGGAGATCTGCTGTTTACCGGGGATACCCTTTTCGCGGGGGATATCGGCCGTACCGATCTTGAGGGCGGCAGTTATACCGAGATCTGTAACTCCCTCAAAAAATTGCTCGACCGGGTGGAAGGGGATCCACAGGTGCTGCCGGGTCACGAGGAGTTTTCCACCTTTGAAACCGAAAAGCAAACCAACCACTATCTGCGCTGAAAGGAAACCATAAATCGTGTCCATGCTGTTATCGGTGAGCGGGCTGCCGTCGGTCTATGAGATCGAGCACATTACCCGCATGTTCTATCGTGATTTGATGTTGCGTGCAGAGTGCGTCCGGCCCCGGCCCGGCGATCTGCTGACCGCCGCCACCCGCCATAAAGAGGCGGTGCGCTGCGACGGACTGATTGCTGTCTGCGCGGGCCGGTTTCATCTGATGGCCGCGTTGCGGACTGCGGAAGGTGTCCGGGTATTCAGGGATCATCGTGTACCGGGGGAGACCGACGAATTTCTGCTCTGCAAGCTGCTTTATCGCCTGCTCTGCGAGGCGACCAATACCCGTCCGCCCTGGGGCGTTCTGACCGGGGTGCGGCCGGTACGGCTGGTTCATGAGCTTTGGAAAAAAGGATGTGATGATGCGGCGGTCGAGGCGTATTTTACCGATCGCTGCCTCGCAACATCCCAAAAGGCGCAGTTGGCGCTCTCCACCGCAAAGGTGCAGCAGCCGATCATCGACCGGCTCGAGCCGCGCAGCTGCAGCCTTTACATCGGTATTCCGTTTTGCCCCTCTCGCTGCAGCTACTGCTCCTTTGTTTCCCGCACCATCGGGCGGGAACAAGCGCTGGTGCAGCCCTATATTGATAAACTTTGTGTTGAGGTTGCCCAGACGGTGGCGCTGATTCATTCATTAGGGCTGCGGCTTTGTACCGTATATATCGGCGGAGGAACCCCCACCGCGATCTCGGCGGACCAGCTCAGACAGTTGATGGGAACGGTACGTCGGGAGATTGATCTGAATACGCTGGAAGAGTATACCGTCGAGGCGGGCCGTCCCGACTGCACCGATGAAGAAAAACTATCGGTGTTGCTGGAATACGGTGCTACTAGAATTTCGATCAATCCCCAGACCTTCAGCGACGAGGTGCTGGCAGCCATCGGGCGCAAACACACCGCACAGGATATCCTCGACTGCTATGCTGCCGCACGGCGGATCGGCCATAAGAATATCAATATGGACCTGATCGCCGGTTTGCCGAAGGATACGGTGGCGGGCTTTGAGCGCAGTCTGCGGCAGGCGATCGCCCTTGGGCCGGAAAACATTACCGTTCATACGCTGACTCTAAAGCGGGCGTCGAATCTTGTGATTGACCACGCGCAGGACGAGTACGAGGATGTTGCGGCCATGGTGGCAAAAAATGAGCTGCTGGGTCAGGCGGGTTATCTGCCCTACTACCTCTACCGGCAGAAGGGGACGCTGCAAAATCTCGAGAACACCGGCTTTACCAAGCCGGGGTTTGCGGGACTGTATAACATTTATATCATGGAGGAGCTGCACACCATCTTCTCTGCTGGGGCGGGCGGTTCAACCAAGCTTAAACAGCCCTTTGGCAATGCGATTGAGCGGATTTTCAATTACAAATATCCGGCGGAATATATTGCCGGTTTTGATACGATACTGGATAGAAAGAAAAGGATTGGTGAGTTCTATGGCTGCGATTTGGATCCCCAAACGACTGGTTGAGGTCGGATTGATCAATACTGCGGCGCAGACCCCGGAGAGCTTTATCAGCCATTGCGAGATCGAATATGAAAGCAGGGTCGAGGCGGCGGCAAAGGAGGTCTTGCAGCAGCGGCGCAGCATCGTCATGCTGACCGGGCCGTCAGCCTCGGGCAAGACGACCACCGCGCACAAGCTGGCCGCCTGCATCGAAAAGAGCGGCGGATACTCCTGCGTAATTTCGCTGGATAATTTCTTCAAAAATCTCGAGGACTATCCCCGTCTGCCGGATGGCAGCAAGGATTATGAGAATGTCGAGGCCATTGATGTTCCCTTGATCAATCAATGCCTGCGCGAACTGCTCGAGACCGGTCATACTAGAATTCCGGAGTTCGATTTTTTGACCGAGCAGCGCAAGGATGTCTGGAACGATCTGGATTTGAATGACGGGGTTGTGGTGGTTGAAGGGATTCATGCGCTCAACCCGGCGTTGACTGCATCGCTGCCCCGAGAGAAGATCTACAAGATCTATGCGGGCTTGCGGGAAGAGTACTCCCATCATGGACAGCGCGTACTGCCCACCCGAGACATTCGGCTGGCGCGGCGGATGGTGCGGGATTGCAAATTCCGTGGCCACAGCCCGGAAAAAACGCTGAGCATGTGGAAGAACGTCTGCATCGGAGAAGACCGGTTTATTAAGGTCTTCAAAACGGAGGCCGACCTGTTGCTGGATACTTCGTTTAGCTATGAGATCTGCTGCCTGGCACCCTCGGTAACGGCGCTAACACGCCAGCTGCCGGAGAGCAGCCCTCACGCCGAGCGCCTATACGAACTGGCCGGCGCGTTTTCACTCTGTGAGCCGCTGGAAGACAGCCTTATTCCGGAGAGCTCGATGCTTCAGGAGTTTTTGGGCTGAGAACCACGACAAAAATGGGAATAGGAGGGGAAAGAATGGCGAAAACAGTATTCGATCAGCTGATGGATGCGGCGCATACTGCTGCCGAGAAGACGGTTGATGTGGCGCAGGGCCTGATGTCACGGGGCAAGGAGACGCTGGACCGGGTCAGTCTGGAAAATGAACTGGCAAAGGCACAGCGGCAGCTCGGTACGCTGGTGTATTCAATGAAAAAGGCAGGCGAGGAAAACCCGGCGCTGGTGGATCAGTATGTTCGGGTGATTGCAGAACTGGAAAAGAAGCTGGAGCAACAGGAGACGGCACAGGCGGCCCGCCGCTGCGTACCGATCTGTGCTGAGTGCGGCTGCAAGGTTGGCGAGAGAGATCGCTTTTGCCCGCGCTGCGGAGCAAAGCTGTTCTGACTGGAATATTTTGACTGTCCAATAAGTGAAAGTTGATTTAGTAAGGCTTGAAAATTCAATGCTGTTGCGGTAATATATGTATGCGCGTATTTTGACGGGGGGTGCCCGGATGGCGTTTTCGCTCAAAGAGAATTACGGTCCGCAGGACTTGATTGAGATTATCCGGATTCTGCGCGCCCCCGACGGTTGTCCGTGGGATCGGGAACAAACCCACGCCTCGATTCGGATGAATTTTATCGAGGAAACCTATGAGGCAGTGGAGGCGATCGACAAGGAGGATTCCGAACTGCTCCGGGAGGAGCTCGGGGATGTCCTCATGCAGGTTGCGCTTCATGCGCAGATGGAGGCGGAGGCTGGGCGGTTTGATTTTGACGGGGTATGCGATCGGGTTTGCAAGAAACTGATCTATCGACACCCGCATGTGTTTGGTTCAGCCAAGGTTGAAACCGCCGGGCAAGTTCTTCAAAATTGGGACGAGCTCAAAAAAAAGGAAAAAGACCAGCAAACGCTTGCAAGCAATCTTGAGGCGGTTCCGGTTACGCTGCCAGGCGCAATGCGCGCAGCCAAGGTGCAAAAGAGAGCCGCCGGTTATGGACTGTGCTGGCAGGATGCGGCCGAGCCGTTGGAGCAGCTTTCTGAGGCCGGGAAACGCTTGTCGGCGGCGGAGGAGAGCGAGCGGCAGCTTGCCGCACAGCAGCTGCTTTTTGCCGCCGTTGGGGCGGTCAGGGCTGCGGGCCTCAATCCCGAACTGTCGCTCACACGAGCCTGCGAACAGGTTACTCATCTGCTTGCCCGCCGGGAAGCGGAAAGCGAGAATGGACTTGCCGAGTTGAGTGATGAGGAGAAAAAGCAGCTCTGGCGGGAGATCACTATGTTCCCTAACGGGGAAAACCCTTTGTAATATATTTATTTTGTGGAGGTAGTTTAATCATGACGAAAGCTGATTTAGTCGCCAAGGTCGCAGAAGCGGCTGGCCTGACCAAAAAGGATGCGGACAAGGCTGTCTGCGCCGTATTCGATTCGATCACCGCTGCTCTGGCCGAGGGTGACAAGGTCGCTCTGGTCGGCTTTGGTACTTTTGAGACCCGCAAGCGTCCTGAGCGCAAGGGCCGCAATCCCCGCACCAAGGAGGAGATTGTGATTCCTGCCACCGTCGCCCCTGCTTTCAAGGCCGGCAAGGCGCTGAAGGATACCGTTGCGAAATAAATTGTTTCCGTTCGTGAAAGGCTGCTTTGACGGCAGTTTATAGAACGCATCGAAATGGAAAAGAGGCCGGGCAACATCATTGGATGTTGTCTGGTTTTTTTTGTCCCCTTTTTGTGGATTTTGACGATCGGCAAAATATCATTTTGAATGGATAAAAAAAAGCGGGTTTTGTGCAAGAAGGAAAATTTTTCTGCTTTCGCTTGCCCACCAGGTCGAAACGTGATATAGTTGCATAAGTTGAAAAACAGTTGTAGCTGAAAGGAGGACAAAAGTTGGAGAAAAAGTTTTTGATTGTGGATCAGGCGATCCTTCCCGAGGTTTTTTCCAAGGTGCTGCGCGCAAAGGAGCTGCTTGCGAGCGGCGCAGCCCGCAACGTGTCCGCTGCTACCAAGATGGCGGATCTGTCCCGCAGCGCGTTTTATAAGTATAAGGATAGTGTTTTCGACTTTGAAAACGCTAAGGCAATCGTGACTGTTAAGGCGATTTTGCTCGATGAGACCGGTGCGCTTCAGAATCTGCTCAGCGAATTGTCGGATTCGGGTGCGAGCATTGTGACCATCAACCAGTCGGCGCCGGAAAACGGTACGGCCGTAGTCTCGGTAACGCTGCGAACGGATGGGATGCCGATGCCGATCGACGACGTGCTGCTCTCGATCCAGAATCAGCGCACCGTGGTGAGTATTCGCCGTATGGCGAACGAGCGGTGAATAACCGGTATTTTTCGGGCAGGAAAGGAAGGAATGTCTGATGATCAAGATTGCGATATTGGGTTTTGGTACCGTCGGCAGCGGAGTGCTGGAGGTGTTGGAAAAAAACGCCGCAGGTGTCGCGCGGCGGGCGGGCGAAGAGGTCAGGGTCAAGTATATTCTGGACATTCGGGATTTTTCCGATCACCCCCGCGCAGAACTCTTTGTGAACAATATTGATCCGATTCTCGAAGACCCCGAGGTCAGTACGGTGGTCGAGACGATCGGAGGTACCAAGCCGGCCTATTATTATGTCAAGTCGGCGCTGGAAGCGGGCAAAAATGTCTGCACCTCCAATAAGGAACTGGTTGCAACCCACGGGGCAGAGCTGCTCGCCCTTGCGGTGAAAAAGAAGGTCTGCTTCCTCTTTGAGGCCTCGGTGGGCGGCGGCACGCCGCTGATTACTCCGCTGCACCAATGCCTTGCGGCGAATGTAATCGACAGCGTCTGTGGCATTGTCAACGGAACCACCAACTTCATGCTGACACGCATGGAACAGGACGGCATGAGCTTTGATGAGGCGCTGAAGGTCGCGCAGGGGCTCGGGTATGCTGAAACGATTGATCCCTCGGCGGATGTCGACGGTATCGATGCCTGCCGCAAGATCTCGATTCTGGCCTCGATGATCTTTGGCAGCGAGGTGCATCCGGAGAACGTCCCGACCCGCGGTATTCGGGAGATCACTATCGACGACATTTATTTCACCAAAAAGATGAAGCTTGCCGTCAAGCTGATTGCCTATGCTCACCGGTGTGAAAAGGGTGGATTTGCCTGCGGGGTAGAGCCGATGGTTCTGCCCGCCGAACAGATGATGGCAGGGGTTAGCGACGTTTATAACGCGGTTTTGGTCAAGGGAGATATGCTTGGCGATGTGATGTTCTATGGCAAGGGTGCCGGCAAACTGCCCACCGCTAGTGCGGTAGTGGCCGACGTTGTCGACGCAGCCAAGCTGGGCAGCTCGATCCATGATTCGCTGTTCTGGCGTGCGAGCGCACCGCTTAAGGGGAAAATCACCGACGAGGGAAGTTATACATATTATGTGAGGGTAAATAACCAGGATCTTGGAACCCTCAAGGAAGATCTCGGCGGTGTGGTCCTGAGTTTGCAGAACAAGAACCAGACTGCGGTATTGACCCTGCCGATGACCGAAAAGGAATTGCGAAAGAAAAAGGAAAAGCTGGAAAAGGACGGCATTCAGGTCGCGACTGCGCTGCGGATGCTGGAAGTGTGAGAAGATGGAACAGATGATAACGGTATCGCCCGCCGCGTCGGTTGCAAATCTTGGCAGCGGGTTTGATACAATGGGAATTGCGCTTTCGCTGTGCAACACGGTACAGATGCAGGAATTCGACCGCATCGAGGTGACAACTCAGGACGGCACCCAGCCGGTGGAAGGGGAACAGAATCTGATCTACCGCACGGTGCGAGAGGTCTATCAGCGCTGCGGAAAACGGCTTTTTGGACTGCGATTGATTCAGTCCAGCCCGATCCCGCAGGCGCGGGGCCTAGGCAGCAGCAGCGCCTGTATCGCAGCCGGCGTGGTCGGTGCAAACCGGATGCTTGGCAACCCGCTCAGCGTGCAGGAGCAGCTGGATCTCGCCGCTGCAATCGAAGGACATCCTGACAATGTAGTGCCCGCCATGTTGGGCGGCTATGTCACCAGCGTGATGGAGAATGGACGGGTTTGGGCGGTTAAAAAGGAGGTCAGCGACCAGCTGCGCTTTTGCGCTTTTGTGCCGGATTTTGAGTTATTGACCGAAAAAGCCCGTGCGGCGCTGCCCGCGCAGGTGCCGTATAAAGACGCGGTCTACAATCTTTCCCGTGCGGCTTTGATGACTGCCGCTTTCTGCGAGGGGAAGAAGGAATTGTTCGCGGTAGCTGCACAAGATCGCCTGCACCAGCCCTACCGTCTACCGCTGATTCCAGGTGCACAGATGGTTATTGAGACCGCCCGCGCGCAGGGGGCCCTGGCTGCCTTTATCAGCGGCGCGGGGCCGACCATCATGGCGGTTTGTGACGCACAGGATACAACCTTCGCACAGCGCACCGCAGCGGTGCTGTCAAAAGATCCGCAAGGTTGTCGGTTTACGCCGCATCTTTATCGCGCGCAGAACGAGGGAATGTTTGGCCGCGAGGAACTGGAAAAAGGCGGATTCTGATCCATACCCCGAATGAGGGAAAACAGAGAGAAGACGGGCCGCATAGCGGTCCGGAGGGGGAGAGCATATGGCGTTGATTGTACAGAAGTTTGGCGGAAGCTCGGTGGCAAATCGTGAGCGGCTGTTCAATGTTGCCCGGATTGTAGCGGATACCCACAACGCGGGCAATGACGTGATCGTGGTTGTCTCCGCGCAGGGAGATACCACCGATGATCTGATCGCGAAGGCGGGGGAGATCACCAGCGACCCCTCCGGACGTGAGATGGATATGTTGCTCGCAGCAGGAGAGCAGATTTCCTGTGCGCTGCTCGCGATGACGCTGAATGAATTGGGTTGCCGCGCAATTTCTTTGCTCGGCTGGCAGGCGGGCTTTATCACCGACCGCAACCATCTGAAGGCACGGATCCGCAAGGTGGATACGGAGCGGCTTGAGTGTGAGATCGGTAAGAATCAGGTTGTGGTAGTGGCCGGTTTCCAGGGCCTTAACCGGGCTGATGATGTCACCACATTGGGGCGGGGCGGTAGTGATACCAGCGCAGTCGCCATTGCTGCCGCGATGAAAGCCGATCTGTGTCAGATCTTTACCGATGTGGAGGGCGTTTATACCGCAGATCCCCGGATCGTGAAAAAGGCCAAAAAGCTCAGCGAGATCAGCTTTGACGAGATGCTCGAGATGGCGACGCTGGGCGCGCAGGTGCTCAATAACCGCTCGGTCGAACTTGCGAAGAAATACGCGGTGCGGCTGGAGGTGCTCTCCAGTCTCAATCCAATTCCGGGAACAATTGTGAAGGAGGTCGCTTCGATGGAAGGCATGATGATTAAAGGGGTTACAAAGGACGAGAACGTCTCAGCGATCTCGGTTCTCGGGGTACACGATGTTCCGGGTATTGCATTTAAGGTGTTCAGTCTGCTCTCGCAGCGCAAGATCAATGTCGATCTGATCCTGCAAAGTGTCGGCAGAGACGGAACCAAGGATCTGTCTTTTACCGTTCCGCTTACCGACCGCAAAGCGGCGGTTGAAATTCTCTCCGAGCAGCTAAAGCTCTTTGGCGCGACTGGGGTGGAATATGATGACGATGTCGCGAAGGTCTCGGTTGTCGGTGCAGGAATGCAGAGCAATTCGAATGTGGCTTCGACTATGTTTGAGGCGCTGTATGAGAACAATATCAACATCCGGATGATCTCTACCAGCGAGATTAAAATTTCGGTGCTGATTGACCGTAAAGATGCAAACAAAGCGGTCAATGCGATTCATGAAGCGTTTGTCGGTTAAGAACGAAAAAAGCACGCGCCACAGGCGCGTGCTTTTTTGATTGGTAGCGTTTATTGGCTACTGGAAGAATCCACAATGACAGGAGTGGTATCACCAGACTTCATTGACTCTTCCAACGCCAGCATCAGAGTGCGAAAGTTGTCGGTCGACAGGGTAGCGCCGGCCACCGTTGTGACATCGTCCAGCTTGCCGGTTTCCAGATACTGGTTTATAATATCGGTATAGAACTTGGCAGGATAGGTGCCCTTGACCGGCTCCATCGAAGCGCGGTAACTTTCATCCTCAGATTTCTTGTCCCCTTCGGCGTTGATTCCGTCAAAGGTCAGAACGGTCACCTGATTGCCCTCTACTTGAACGTCAACATATTCTTTCCAGCC
Source organism: uncultured Pygmaiobacter sp. (assembly GCA_944386485.1). GTDB lineage: Bacteria > Bacillota > Clostridia > Oscillospirales > Ruminococcaceae > Pygmaiobacter. Next base: position 19,217 of record CALXBG010000008.1, read on the forward strand.
GTGGCTGTCATAATCCTGAAATTCAGCGTGATAAACACCGTCCTGATAGTCCGCTCCGCAACCGGTCATGAGCGCGAAAACCGAAAAAAGGACGACAAGAATCGAAACGGCTTTCTTCATCCGCAGTCACCTCCCGTTTAACAGCGTAAGTCATATTATATAAGAATTCATGAGAACTGTCAAATTAAGTCGATTTTTTACGGAATATTGTCAGCAAAATAGCATAAATGAATCTTTAACTTGACAGTAAGAGAAACGGTTTGTAAAATCGGATTGCTTGATTTTGTTAGAGAAAAAAGGAAATTTTATCTATGAAACAACATTGGAAAAAGATCGTGGGCATTGCCGTCGTTCTGGCCTTGATTGTTGGGATCGGAATATGGCAGAAAGCCCAAAATACCGCGCACAGCGCCAGTACCTTTGCGATGAGTACGGTGATCACCCAGCAGGTTTATGGGCCGCAGGGAGAACAGGCGATCAGACAGGTCAATGACGCGCTGGCGGAGTTTGAGGCGCGGCTGACCCTGTTCAGTACACAGAGTGAGATCGGTGAGATCAATGCCGCGGCGGGGCAACATCCCGTCGAGGTCAGCGAGGAAACTTTCGAACTGATCCGATACAGCCTTGAGTTGAGTCTCTCTTCGCAAAGAGCGTTCCAGATTTCGATTGCCCCGCTTACCCAGCTGTGGGGGATTACCACCGATCATCCTCGGGTGCCCTCTTCTGATGAGATCGCTGCAGTTTTGCCGCTGATCGATGACGAGTCGATTCAGCTGGATGAAGCGGCACGGACAATCTTTTTTCCAGAACAGGGACAGGCGATTGACCTGGGAGGGATTGCCAAGGGAAATGCCTGTGACCTAGCAGCGCAGATCTACGAAGACTGCGGTGTACACAGCGCGATTTTGAATATTGGCGGTAATGTGTATGTGCGCGGCCGAGCGCCGGATGGAGACCGTTTTCGGGTCGGTTTCCGGGTTCCCGAACAGGGCAGCAGCGCCTATCTCGCCTCGGTAGAACTTGAGGATCAGGTTATGGCGGTCTCGGGCGGGTATGAGCGGTATTTTGAGGATGAAGAAGGAAATCGTTATCATCACATCCTCTCTCCGCTTACCGGATACCCGGCGCAAAGCGATATCGTATCGGTGGGAGTCATTTGCACGGATGGGACCCGCGCGGACTTTTTGTCCACCACACTATTCGTCTGGGGAGAGGAGCGCACTCGTCAGTTTATGGCTCAAACAGTCGACGTCGGGGTGATTCTGCTCAACACACATGGGGAATTGATTGTTTCCCGCGCATTGGAGGACAGCTTTCAACTCAGCGAGACGGGAAAGGATTATCCTGTGATTTTTATTTGATTGCAAAGATCGATTTCAAGGAGCTTTTATGAGAAATGAAAAGGCCAGACAGACAGCGCTGGGCGGTATGCTCTTTGCGCTTGCCATCGTACTGGGAATTGTGGAAGGGCTGATCGCCCCGCTGCTCGGCCTGCCGCCGGGAGTTAAGCCGGGACTAGCCAATATCGTCGTGATGTACGCGCTTTTCTTCCTCGGCAAAAGACAGGCGGTGCTTCTGGTGTTGCTCAAAGCGCTATTTGCTCTGCTCACCCGGGGTGCGTCGGCTGGTGCGTTGAGTCTTGCAGGTGGACTGCTGAGCTTCGCGGTAATGTGCCTGTTGTTGCTTCTTCCGGATCGTCCCTCTTTCCTGATCCTTTCAATCGCCGGTGCGATTTGCCACAATCTGGGACAGTTATTGATGGCTTCCCTATGGTTGCAGACCGCTTTTTCCCTTGCCTATGCCCCGGTACTGATTATTTCCGGTATCGGAACGGGTGCCATTACCGCGCTCTCACTACGGGTTTTGCTGCCTGCGCTTGAGAGGGCAGGGCTTGCGGGCGACGGAAAGAAAAAACAGTAAAAGGGAAGGAGAAAAATTCCTCAAAAAAAGATGGAAAAAAGGCTTGACAAAACTATACTGTGGTGGTATAGTTTAGACATCAGGAAGAGATTTACAATATAACGATAGAATAAAAAAGCAAAGGAGTAATACAAGATGAAAAAGTTTGTTTGCACAGTTTGCGGTTATGTCCATGAGGGTGACAGCGCCCCCGAGTTCTGCCCGGTTTGCAAAGCTCCCGCCTCCAAGTTCAAGGAGCAGAGCGGTGAGAAGACCTGGGCTGCTGAGCACGTTGTCGGCGTGGCGCAGGGCGTTGATCCCGAGATCATTCAGGGCCTGCGCCAGAACTTCAACGGCGAGTGCAGCGAGGTCGGTATGTATCTGGCGATGGCGCGTGTTGCACATCGCGAGGGCTATCCCGAGATTGGTCTGTACTGGGAGAAGGCTGCCTATGAAGAGGCCGAGCACGCCGCTAAGTTCGCTGAGCTGCTGGGCGAGGTCCTGACCGACTCCACCAAGAAGAACCTCGAGATGCGGGTTGACGCTGAGAATGGCGCTACTGCCGGCAAGTTCGAGCTCGCCAAGAAGGCGAAGGAGCTCGGCCTGGATGCGATCCACGACACCGTGCACGAGATGGCTCGCGACGAGGCGCGCCACGGCAAAGCCTTCGCAGGACTCCTCGCCCGCTACTTCAACTGAAACTCGGTACTCCCTCCCCGCCCCTCTTTTACCGGGAGGAGCGGGGATAAAAAGAGCGCCTTTCGGCGCTCTTTTCTTTTTGCATTTCC
>CALXBG010000009.1 GCA_944386485.1 uncultured Pygmaiobacter sp.
CTCCAGTCGCTTTTCTTCCCCTGAAACCGCCGCTGAACAGCAATCGCCTTAAACACAAAAAGCAGAACAAAAAACGAAGAAAAACCGCCTAAACAGGCGGCTTTTCTAAGGAAGGTGGTCCGAGTGACAGGATTCGAACCTGCGGCATCCTGCTCCCAAAGCAGGCGCGCTACCAACTGCGCTACACCCGGATATGAAGTTGTGAGGTTGCTGGGCGTCTCCTCCCAAACCACCCGCGCTACCAGCTGCGCTAATCCCGGATAAAAGAGCGATTTTATTATACTGCATCGTTGCACAGCACGTCAAGCGAAGCTTGACGAACAGCGGGTGGCCGGATATAATTATTAAATATGTACGAAGGCGTCGCAGCCAGCGGCGCAAAAGTGAGGAGAGAGCATATGAAAAATAGTGACAAGAGTTTCGACACCATCGTCAATCTGTGCAAAAACCGTGGTTTTGTCTATCCGGGAAGTGAGATCTATGGCGGTCTTGCCAACTCCTGGGACTACGGGCCGCTGGGCGTGGAATTCAAAAACAATGTCAAGAAGGCCTGGCTGAAGAAGTTCGTGCAGGAGTCTCCCTACAATGTCGGGTTGGATTCCGCAATCATCATGAACCCGCAGACCTGGGTTACCACCGGTCACGTCTCCAGCTTTTCCGACCCGCTGCTCGACTGCAAGAGCTGCAAGGCTCGTCATCGGGCGGACAAGCTGATCGGTGAGGAGCACCCCGAGGTCAATACCGACGCGATGACCTTCGATGAGATGGACGCCTTCATCTCCTCCCATGAGGACGTTGTTTGTCCGGTGTGCGGCAAGCACGATTTCACCCCGATCCGCAAGTTCAACCTGATGTTTAAGACTGCGATCGGCGTCACCGAGGACTCCTCCTCCACCTGCTATCTGCGGCCGGAGACGGCACAGGGCATCTTTGTCAACTTTGCCAATATTCAGCGCACCACCCGCAAGAAGCTGCCCTTTGGCGTTTGCCAGGTGGGCAAGGCGTTCCGCAACGAGATCACTCCGGGCAACTTCACCTTCCGCACCCGTGAGTTTGAGCAGATGGAATGTGAATTCTTCTGCAAGCCCGGCACCGATCTGGAGTGGTTTGCTTACTGGAAGGAGTACTGTGTTAACTGGCTTCTGAGCCTGGGCATCCGGAAGGAGAATCTCCGGCTGCGGGACCATGAGCCGGCGGAGTTGGCCTTCTACTCCCGCGCGACGACCGATATTGAGTACGCTTTCCCGTTCACCGACTGGGGCGAGCTGTGGGGCATTGCCGACCGCACCAACTACGATCTGGGCCGCCATCAGGAGGCCAGCGGCAAGAGCCTGGAGTACTTCGATGCCGAGACGGGCGAACATTATATCCCCTACGTTATCGAGCCTTCGCTCGGCGCTGACCGTGTCGCGCTGGCCTTCCTCTGCGACGCCTACGACGAGGAGATCGTCGATGCGGCGAAGAACGACAAGCGGGTTGTTCTGCACCTGCACCCGGCGCTGGCGCCCTTCAAGGCGGCGGTGCTGCCGCTGTCCAAAAAGCTGGGCGAGCAGGCGCGCGGCGTGCACGAAAAGCTGGCTAAGTACTTTATGGTGGACTATGACGAGGCCGGCTCGATCGGCAAGCGGTATCGCCGGCAGGACGAAATCGGTACCCCGATCTGCGTCACCTATGATTTCGACTCCGAGAACGACGGCTGCGTAACGGTGCGTGACCGCGACACGATGGAGCAGGAGCGGATCCGGATCGAGGATCTGGTCGAGTACATCAACAAGAAGATCGAGTTCTAATACAAACTGCCGTGAAAACGGCCGCAACGGCTGCCCCGGTTCGGGCGCGGCGGCAGCGGCCGTTTTTCGATGTAAGGGGAAATCCGGGCGCGGCTGCCCGGCAGGGGAGGAAAAGACATTGGGTATTCTATGGCAGATCGGGATCCTGTTCGGCATCTGTCTGGCCTCGGAATGGCTGGTAACGCTGTTGCCGTTTGCCTTTCCGTCAAGCGTGATGGCGATGCTGATTGTGTTGGTACTGTTGCTGTGCGGACTGCTGCGGATCCGCCACATCAAGGAACTATCGGTCTGGTTCTCGCAGAATATGGGCTTTCTGTTCGTCCCGGCCTGTACGGCGGTGATGGAGTATTTTGACCTGATTGCAGCCAATCTGGTGCCGATCTTTGTGATCTCGCTGGTGAGTGCGCTGCTGGTCTTCGGGGTTACCGGATGGACGGTCAAGGGCCTGATCTGGTTGCAGAACAAGCTGGTCGGTACGGAGGAGGCGAAGAAAAATGGCTGAGGCGCTTTCAAGTCCGGTGTTCGGCATCGGCATTTCCATAGCGGCTTATGCGGTGGGCGTTTGGATCAATAAGAAGCTGAAGACCCCGCTGGCAAATCCGATGCTGATCGCTACCATCCTCCTCATTGTCTTCTTCCTCACGACCGGGATTCCGATGGAGTATTACAACGAGGGCGGGGACATCATCAACTTTCTGATCTTCCCCGCAACCGCATCGCTGGGACTGTCGATCTATGCGAATTTTAAGATTCTGAAAAAGAATCTGATCCCGGTCATTGGAGGCTGCCTCGCCGGTGCGGCAACCGGCGTGTTCAGCGTGTGGGGAATGTGCCGACTGTTCGGATTGGACGAGACGGTCACCGTCAGCCTGCTGCCCAAGTCGGTCACCACCGCAATCGCGGTACCGATCAGCGAGCAGAACGGGGGCATCCCGCAGATCACCATTGTTGCGCTGATGGTTGCCGGTATCATGGGAGCGGTGCTTGCCCCGAGCCTTTCACGCTGGTTCCATATCTCGGACAGCGAGGTCGCAACCGGCCTTGCGATCGGTTGCTCGAGCCACGCGGCGGGCACCTCGACCGCCGTTAAGATGAGCGAGACGATCGGTGCGATGAGCGGTCTTGCAATCGGGATCTGCGGCTTTTTTACCGTGATCCTCGCGATCTTCTTTCCGGCTCTTTTGTAAATCAAAAAATGAAGCGGCGGATCAAAGGTCCGCCGCCTTGCTGTTTTATTCCCCGGACGGGGCGCCGGGACGAAGGCCGGGATAGCAGAAGGGATCCGCTGCGTAGACCCCGCCCGATGCGGCGCGAAGAGCATTGGCGTCAAGAATCCGGTAGCCGCCGCCCGGCTCCCGGCGCAGAAGTCCATCCTGACAGAAACCGGCGATGGCCCGCAGCAGCTGGCGATGGCTGCAACTCAAAAATTCGGCCAGATGCAGATGATTATCCAAAAACAGCCCGTCGCGGGCGGTGGCGAGGATATAACTTGCCGCGCGCTGGGAGACCGAGGCCGAGAGGCTGAGGGTCAGGTTCTGACTGCGCTGAACTGTCTTGTATCCCAAATAACCGCACAAAAACCGCAGAAAGGGGTTGTGGTCGAGCAGAACAGCCCGCCAGCGATTGCAGGGCAGCCGCAGGCAGATCAACGGTTCCACGGCGATCGCATTGGTTCGCGCCGGCCCATTGTACAGCAGTTCCAGCTCCCCGATCAGCGAGAAGGCGTCGAAAAAACGCAGCAGACATTCCTGTCCCGCCACCGTCAATCGGGTCAGTTTGTACCGGCCGCAGAGAATGAAGAACAGATAGGGGGAGGAATCTTCCTCGGTGCAAAGGGATTCCCCCCGTTCAAAACAGCACAGCTCAAGCTGTTCCAGCGCCGTCGGGGGTAGAATCTCGGCAATCCCGCAGTGCTCGAGCCAGCGTGCCCGTTCGGTCGAATCCTGTATCAGCCGCATTGAGCAACCACCTCCTTTGTTTAGTATGACATATGTCATAGTTGATTGCAAGGGAACCTGATACACTTAAGGACAGGCCGCCAAAAAGACAAAAAGAGGCGGCAAATTGACAGGGGGCGTTGTTGTGATCTATTTTCTGGTCTTTCTCGCCGGGGTCATGCTCTCGCTGATGCAGAGCTTTGGCGGCGTGCTCAGCGGCTACATTGGGCTGTTTGGCAGCAGCTTTGTGGTTCATCTGATCGGCGGGATGCTGTTGATCGCTTATCTCGCTGTGATTCTGCGTCAGCGGATCCGGCTGGGGCCCATGCCGTGGTACGCCTATCTTGCGGCGGCGTTCGGCATCGCGCTGACCACCACCAACAGCTACTGCGTGACCCGGCTGGGCGCGTCGCTGACGACCTGCTTGTCGGTTGCGGGGCAGCTGTTCTTCTCGATTCTGATCGACCATTTTGGCCTGCTTGGGATGCGGAAACGGCGGTTTGATCCACGCAGATTGCCGGCACTTGGCCTGATTTTAGCCGGGCTGGCGCTGATTACCTTTGCGGGTTGAGGAGGAAGAAGCATGTTTGGATTTGTTGTATTTCTCGGATTTTTGGGCGGCGGGATCAGCGTGATCTCCAAGATGCTCAACTATCAGGCAAGCAATTATCTGGGGACCTTTAACGGCAGCCTGATCAACTATCTGCTGGCGACCCCGATCTCGCTGGTAATTCTTCTGTGCCTGAATGGCGGGCGGTTTCCCGCACAGGAACTGTTTGCCGCGCCTTGGTGGGCCTGTCTGGGCGGGGTATTTGGGGTGCTCGCGATGGTGATCAACGTCTACTCGCTGCATAAGATCAACCTGTTTCAATCGACGGTTCTGCTGCTGGTGGCTCAGCTGGCAACCTCGGTGGTACTCGATCTCGTCCTTTTTTCCAACATGTCGGTATTTAAGGCGCTGGGGGTTGTGCTTCTGGCAGCCGGAATGGTCTGGGATAAAAAAATTCCGGCACGTGAAGAACAGGCAAAATAAAATGATTCAGATAAACGCGCGGTGACCGGCAGGAAAAGGCCGCCGCGTGTTTCTTTTTGGGATTTGTCTTACTGAAAAAATTGTGTATACTAAGTCGTAGAAATGAATCGATTGAGAAGGGAAGGTTTTTGCGATGGAGAGAGCGCTGTTTGAAAAGTACGCCGAGTTTGCGGTACGGGTCGGGGCAGGGGTGCTGCCGGGACAAACCCTGATGATCACCGCGCCGATCGAGGCGGCCGAGTTTGCCCGTTGCTGTGCGAAGGCGGCGTTTGCCGCCGGCGCGCGGGATGTCAGCGTGCGGTATGGCGATGAAAAGCTTGCCCGGATCCGGTATGAAGCCGCGACGGAGGAAGCGCTATGCGACGCAAAACCCTGGGTTGAGCGCAGCTATCTTGACTATGTAGAGGGCAAGGGCGGCGCCTCGATCCTGCATATCCTCGGGGAGGATCCCGAGGCGTTTTTGGGGTTGGATGCGGGCAAGATCAACCGGGCGATGCAGGCTGCCCGCAACGCGCAGAAGCATTGGCGCGAGATGACGATGAAGGATGAGGTCGCCTGGTGTATTGTCGCGGTACCCACCGAAAACTGGGCAAAGAAGGTATTCCCCGACCTGCCGGGCGAGCAGGCGGTGGAGCGGCTCTGGCAGGCGATCTTCGACGTCTGCCGGGTGACCGGCGGTGATCCGGTCGCGGCTTGGCGGGAGCATATCAAGGCAACCGGGGCACGGCGGGATAAACTCAACGCGCTGGGGCTTACTGAGCTGCACATCACCAGCGCCAACGGCACCGACCTGAGAATCGGCCTCGCTGAGGGCGCCGTCTTTGAGGGGGCGGAGAGTACCACCCCGTCGGGCCAGCAGTTTATCGCGAATGTGCCTACTGAGGAGGTCTTTACTGCACCCCATCGCCAGCGGGTGGAAGGGATCGTTTACGGTACCAAGCCCTATGTCTTTAACGGGGACCTGATTGAGGACTTCTGGGTGCGGTTTGAGGCCGGCCGGGTGGTGGAGAGCGGTGCGAAAAAGAATGCAGACCTGTTGAAAACGCTGCTCGATACGGATGAGGGCAGCCGCTCGATCGGCGAGATTGCATTGGTGCCTGCTTCCAGCCCGATCAACCGCAGCGGGGTGCTGTTCTACAATACGCTGTTTGACGAAAACGCAGCCTGCCATATCGCATTTGGCGACGGCTATCCCAATACCATAGCCGGCGGCGGCACGCTGACCGCCGAACAGCTGCTCGAGCGGGGGGTTAACCACAGCGTGATCCATGAGGATGTGATGATCGGCGCAGAGGACACCCATATCACCGGGCGCACAAAGGACGGACAAGAGATTGAGATCTTCCGGGACGGCGTCTGGGCGCTGTGAGGTAAATCTTAAGCGATAATTAAGGATTCGCTCGGGTTTTCCTAAGAGATGTCATTTATACTGAGATCGTGGCGGGAAGAGCCCGCCATGGGTAGAAAACGGGGGGAGCAAGTTGGCGGGCGAGAAAATTCTGGTGGTGGACGACGACAAACAGATCGTGGAGGCGCTGTCGATCCAGCTCAAGAAAGAGGGGTTTGAGTTACTAGTCGCCGATGACCGCTGAGGCGCGCTCGACGTGCTGTCGGCCGGCGGGGTGGATCTGCTGCTCATCGATGTGATGATGCCGAAGATGGACGGTTTTTCGGCGATCATGCGGATTCGGGAAAAGCAAAACCTGCCGATTCTGGTGATGAGCGCCAAGACCGAGGACTCGGACAAGATTCTCGGTCTCTCGATTGGGGCGGATGACTACATCACCAAGCCTTTCAACGCCGCCGAGGTGGTGGCCCGGATCCGCAGCCATCTGCGCCGGTATTACCAACTGGGCAGCGCGGTGCAGCCGGTGGATTCCACCATCCGGGTGGGGCGGCTGGCCTATGATCTCGAGGCGCATCAGCTGTATGCCGACGGGGAGCCGGTTCGGCTGACCGCAACCGAGACCAAGATCACCGAACTGCTCTTTCGCAACCCGGGCAGGGTCTTTTCAGCCGAGGAGATCTACGCGCGGGTTTGGCAGGAGGACGCATGGGGCTGTGAAAACACCGTCATGGTGCATATCCGTCACATTCGCGAAAAGGTGGAGCTCAACCCGAAGGAACCCGAATATATAAAGGTGGTATGGGGCCTTGGATACAAATTGGAAAAACACGGACGATAAGATAGACAACGGCGCGCGGAAGGAGAGAGGCGGACTGCCGCTGCTCTTTGCGCTGGTCATCGGCCTTTCGCTGCTGCTGCACACCGCCGTGTTGCTGCTGCTGGGTGGGTGGCACGGTCTGGCCGATCTGCAATTCTTGCAGGGAGACCTCGCCCGTCACCCGGATTACGCGCAGGCGATGGCCGACCTTTATCGCGCGGCTGCGGTCTGCGCCGCCGGTGCAGGCGACGCGATGGGAAAGCCCACCGGGGAACTGACCATCATCAACCGGGATGAGGCGGCACTATTCGATGCGGCAATGGAAGAGTACATCGCAATAGAAGGAACCGCAGACGGATTTTACTGGCAGGGCGGACAGGTGGATCTCTCCCTCGGCGGGGAACAGGCGCTGAGTGAACTGCAAAGCTATCTGGCCGATATTCTCCAAACCGATGGGCAGAACGGCATCGGGCAGGTCGGGGTCGCGGTCATCGGACCGGATGGCGTGTTGCAGGCAGACTACCCGGTTGCCGCGCCCTTTAACGAGGATGGCCAGCCGGCGGTGCCGGCCGGTTGGCGGCTGGAGCTTTTCTGGGATGGTGAGACCCTGACCGCCGCAAATGAGAAGATCCTTGCCGCCTACCAGAATACGGCCTATGACGTCCGCCCGCTGGAAGAGGGAATGGCACAGACCAAAATCGCCATCATTACCCGCAGCTGGGATGAAACCGACGGTCTGCTTTCCAGCTGGTATTTCTCCAATGCGATGCTGCGGATCCCGGCCCATCGCGCCTCGGTTGACCATGCCCTCTCGGTGCTCAGCGTTGGAGAGGGCGCGGTGGGGCTGTTGCTCGTGCTGCCCGCGCTGATTTTCCGCCGCCGCCGGATTGGCGGTGCGGCGTCGCTGGCCCGTTTTACCGGCTGGTTCCTGCTTGAGTTCAAGCTGGCCGCGCTGGTGGTGGCTGCGATGCTCGGTGTCTTCCTTTTTTGGTCCTTTGTCATCAATTATTGGTATCTGACCGAAATGGCGGTCATCCTGCTTGGCTTTCTCTGCCTGCTTGCAGTCGCAACGCTGGCGCTGCTGATGACCGATTTTATCCACAACGGCAGGGCGGTATTTCAAAACAACCTGTTCCGGCTTGCGCGCAGGATGGTCGGCGGACTGACTGCGGACAGTACACTTGAGCGAAAACTTTCGACCCGGATCTGGCTGGCCGCACTACCTTCGATTTTGGGCTGTGCCGGATTGGTTTTGCTCTTTTTTGCGGTGCTGTGGAATGGCGGGCCGAGTGGCGCCGGGATGCTCCTGCTGGTGCTTTTGTGCGCGGCGATGATTCCGATTGGCGGCGTACTGCTGCTCTGGGTTACGCTGCGCGCTTCCCACACGATGGGGGCGCTGGCCAAACAGGTGGCGGCCCTTGCAGCAGGCGGCGAGGCGACGGCGCTTTGCCTGTCTGAATCGGACAGCTTTGCCCCGATGCAGCGAGATCTGATGAACCTGCAGCAGGGGGTTCGCCGGGTGGTAGAGGCGCAACTGCAATCCGAACGGATCTCAATGCAGTCCGAGCGGATGAAGGTCGAGCTGATCGCAAATGTCAGCCACGATCTCAAAACCCCGCTGACCAGCGTGGTCAACTACGCCGATCTGCTCTGTGAGGAGCCGCTTGCGTCCCCCGCCGACCACTATGCACAGGTCCTGCGGGAGAAGGCCTATCGACTCAAAACAATGGTACAGGATGTCTTTGAGATCAGCAAGGCGGCCAGCGGAGCGCTGCCTCTTGCACCGGAACGGATCGACCTCGCCCGGCTAATCGGCCAGACCCTTGCCGATATGGATGAGAAGATTGCCGCCTGCCCGCTTGAATTCAAGGTCAATTTGACCCCGAGGCAGATGGTCTATGCCGACGGCGCGAAACTCTACCGGGTATTCCAGAACCTGATTGACAACGCGCTGAAATACGCAATGCCGGACAGCCGGGTTTACATTGACCTTGCGCCGCAACAGGGTTGCACCGTCGCCCGGGTGCGAAATGTCAGCGCCCGCGCGCTGGATATTCCGCCCGAAGAGCTGACCGAGCGATTTGTGCGGGGAGACGCCTCCCGCACCGACGGCGGTAGTGGTCTGGGTCTCTCGATTGCCAAGACCTTCACCGAGGCCTGCGGCGGCAGTTTTGGACTGCGGTTTGACGCTGATCTGGTCACCGCGACGGTCAGCCTGCCGCTGCTGGATCCGGAACCAGAAGATGAAAAAACGCCGCCCACGCAAAGCGGGGACGACGCACAGGAAAACGATGAGGCGCAGGCGCCGCTCAGTTGTGAGGCGGCTGCTCACTCCGATCCAGGTGATCCAGCGCATACTGACAGCATTGAATCACCAGCTGGTTGAGCGAGACGTCCTTTTCCTGCGCCAGCTTTTCCAGCTCGTCGAGCAGATCGCAGGGAAGCCGAAAGGTCTTGTTGGCATGTTCGATCTTCTTTACCTGAAACATCCGTCTCACCTCACATCTATTTTATGTGTAAAACAAAATATTATATACACGCTAAATTTGCACTTAAAAATATATTTTAAATAGCAATATAATATGCTAGGATAATGGAAAAGCGTGGTTTTTTGTCAAAATAGATTGACAGCAGGGGAGAAAGGGAATAAGCTGGTATCAGCTACAAATGTAAGTTATTGAGGAGGCGAGGAGTGTGACAGCGGCAAAAAAGGTACGACGCGTGCGCCGGGCTGTGACTGCGTTTTTGTGTGCCGGCCTGCTGCTGTTCTATTCCGGCGTATCTCGGGCAAACGCGGCGGGCAGTACGATCATCTTTTCGGGTGGCAGGCTGGAAAACCGCACCGCACGGCTTTATCGGGTACGGCTGCTGGTCGAGGGGGAGAACGGTCCGCAGCGGCGCACGCTGCTGCTCAAGCCCGGCCAGACAGTAGACTGTCTGGAAGAGGGAGAGCGGCTGCTGCTGTTCTGCGGCCGGTATTGACCGCGTTTTATGCAAAAAAGCTTGCATCTTTTTATGTGGTATGGTATAGTATACTAGTAAGAAGAATATCAACCATGAAGCGTGGGCCGCAAGGCCCGCGCTTCCTGTTTGTAACGGCGGTTTTTGGCCCGTCGGCGACGGAGGTGACTATGGCGAAGGGTAAGGGCGGCAATACGGTTGCCGTGGTGGAAGAGATTGCCCGTCCGGTGATCGAACAGCTGGGCTATCGGCTGTGGGATGTGCGGTATGAGAAAGAGGGCCCCGACCATTTCCTGCGGATTTTCATCGATAAGGACGGGGTGATGAGCACCGAGGACTGCGAGCGGGTTTCCCGCGCGCTCGACCCGCTGATTGATGCGGCCGATCCGATCGAGGAAAGTTATTATTTTGAGGTTAGCAGCCCCGGTCTTGGCCGGCGGCTGACAAGGCCGGAACATTTTCTGGCGGTGTTGGGACAGAAGGTTTTGGTACGGCTTTATCGCGCCGGCGCGAACGGGGAAAAGGAGTTCGCCGGTTCCCTCATCCAGGCGGGCGAGCAGCAGATCACCCTCGAAACCGACGCCGGCGAACGGAGCTTTGCGCTGGCCGATCTCGCGCTGGCAAAGCTTTGTGATGATGAGGATCTGTTTTAAGGTACGCCGGAACCACCGGTAGACGGCATAAAGAATCGCCCGCGCAGCGCGGGTCAGGGAGGAAGACGGAAAAAATGAACAGCGAATTTTTTGAGGCCCTTTCCCTTCTGGAAAAGGAGCGGGGCATCAGCGAAGAGTATCTGATTGAGAAGATCAAGGCGGCGATTGTCATTGCGGTCAAAAAAAGCTATGACGTCGAGGAGAATGTCAGCGTCGTGATCGAGCCTGTGACCGGCAAATTCTCGGTTGCGATCGTCAAGGACGTAGTCGATGAGGTCGAGGATCCCCGCACCCAGATGACCCTGGAGGAAGCGCAGACGGTTAAAAAGAGCGCGCGGGTGGGAACCCAGATTGAGATCCCGCTCAAGCCCAAGGAGTTCGGCCGCATTGCTGCTCAGACCGCCAAGCATGTCATCCGCCAGGCGCTGCGGGAGGCGGAGCGCACCCAGATGTATGCCGAGATGCAGAGCCGTGCCCACGAGATCGTGACCGCGCAGGTGATGAAGGTGGACGAGGCGCGCGGCCTGGTTGTCGTGGACCTGGGCAAGAACGAAGCGGTGCTGCCCCGCAACGAGCAGGTGCCCGGCGAAGTGCTGCATGAGGGCGAGCGGATCAAGGTCTATGTCATCGATGTTGCGGTCACCGACCGCGGCCCCAAGATCATGATCAGTCGTACGCACCCGGGGCTGGTCAAGCGGATGTTCGAGATGGAGGTGCCCGAGATCTTCGACGGCACCGTTGAGATCAAGGCGATCGCCCGTGAGGCCGGCATGCGGACCAAGATGGCAGTCTTCAGCAAGGACGAGAATGTCGATCCGGTCGGCGCCTGCATCGGCGCCCGGGGCGCCCGAGTGGCCAAGATCGTCGAGGAGCTGGGCGGAGAGAAGATCGATATCATCCGTTACAGCGAGGATCCGGTCGAGTTTATCTCGGCGGCCCTCTCCCCGGCGACGGTGGTCAAGGTCGAACTGCTCGAGGGCGAGACCAAGAGCTGCCGCGCCACGGTGCCGGATCATCAGCTCTCGCTGGCCATCGGCAACCGCGGCCAGAACGCCCGGTTGACCGCCCGGCTGACCGGCTATAATATCGATATCCGTCCCGAGAGCGGCTACTACGGCGAGGATGAGCCGGAGCAGGACGAGAAGGCGGAGTAAAACGGCACGAGATCGCAACGCGTGGGAGGGATTGCTCAGATGGTGACAAGAAAGGTTCCGGTGCGCCGCTGTGTCGGCTGCGGCGAGGGAAAACCCAAAAAGGAACTGGTGCGGATTGTCCGTACCGCCGAGGGGGAGATCAGCGTCGATCTGACCGGCAAAAAGTCCGGCCGCGGTGCTTATCTCTGCCCCAGCCGGGACTGTCTGGCTGCGGCGCAGAAAGCCCGCCGATTGGAACGGGCGCTGAGCTGCCAGATCCCGCCCGAAGTCTATGAGCGGCTGACCGAGGAGATCGGTCAGCGGGTGGAGGAAGCCGATGAATAAGTTGCTCGGCGCGCTCTCTCTCTGCCGCAAGGCAGGCAAGCTGACGATGGGATTTGACCCCGTTGCCGAGAGCGCCGCAAAGGGAAAGGCGGCGCTGGTGCTGCTGGCTGCGGACCTTTCCGCTGGCAGCGCCGGGCGGATAACCCGGTTGTGCGAAGCAGCGGGCCTGGAACCGATGCTTTTGCCGCTGACCCAGCAGCAACTGCTGGCGGTCACGCCCAAGCGAACGGGGATCTTTGCGGTTACGGATCCCGGACTGGCAGGACTGGTCAAAAGCTGTCTGCCGCCCCCGGCCGCGTTCCGTGCCGATGATGATGAATCCAACTGATGGAGGTACTGCTGATATGCTGATTAAATATAAGGCCGGTGATCTTGCCAAGGATCTCGGCGTTCAGAACAAGGAACTGCTCGAGGTTATCACCAAAAAGTTTGGGGAGGGTAAGAAGTACACCACCCCCCTCACCGAGCAGGAAATCAACTATGTCTTTGAATACTACACCAAGGCGCGGCAGGCGGCCAGCTTTGACGAGTATCTGGCCAGCGCCCCCGCGCCCGAGGCGCCGAAGGTCGAGCCGCTGAAAAAGGCGGACGGCACGGTGGTCGAGCTCAAGCGCCCGGCGCAGAGCGCGGCCGCGCCCGGTTCCGAGACGTCCCGCAAAAAGGAAAAGCCCGCTCAGCCGGTTCAGCCCAAGCGGGAGGTTGTCACCGTCCGGGTGGATACCCGCAGCGGCGATGTCAATCTGGATAAGTTCAACGAGAAGTATGAGAGCATGGCCGGTGCGCCCACCCGCGGCGCGACCCAGGCGCAGAGCGGCGGCAAGCACGGCAAGCAGAAGGTTGGCCCCGGCGGCAAGCAGAAATTTGCCCAGCGCAATAACAACCGGCGCGGCCAGCCCTCCAAGAAGCGGGAGACCGAGGCCGAGCGCCTGCAGCGGCTGCAGCTCGAAAAGGCCCGCAAGGCGCAGCTCAAGGTCTCGATTCCCGACGAGATCACCGTTGGCGAACTGGCCACCCGGCTCAAGCAGACTGCGGCCAACGTCATCAAGAAATTGATGGGGCTGGGCGTGATGGCTTCGGTGTCCGAGGTTGTCGATTTCGATACCGCCGCGCTGGTTGCCGATGAGTTTGGCGCGAAGGTGGAGCACGAGGTGCATGTCACCATTGAGGAGCGGCTGTTTGAGGACGTCGTCGACGCGCCGGAGGATCTCGTCGAGCGCCCGCCGGTCGTTGTGGTCATGGGCCATGTTGACCACGGCAAGACCTCGATCCTCGACGCCATCCGCAAGACCCGGGTCACCGCGGGCGAGGCTGGCGGCATCACCCAGGCCATCGGCGCCTATCAGGTGCAGGCCGGCGGCAAGACCATCACCTTCCTCGACACCCCGGGCCATGAGGCCTTTACCGCCATGCGCGCCCGCGGCGCTGATCTGACCGACATCGCGGTGCTGGTTGTCGCGGCGGATGACGGCATCATGCCCCAGACCAGCGAGCCGATCAGCCACGCCAAGGCGGCCAATACGACCGTCATCGTCGCGATCAACAAGATGGATAAGCCCGAGGCCAATCCCGAGCGGGTCATGGAGCAGCTGACCAAATATGAACTGGTTCCCGAGGAGTGGGGCGGCGACACCATCTGCGTGCCGGTCTCCGCGCTGACCGGCAAGGGAATTCCCGACCTGCTCGAGAGCATCAACCTCGTCGCCGAAGTTAAGGAGCTCAAGGCCAATCCCAACCGCCGTGCGAAGGGCGCGGTGGTCGAGGCCCGGCTGGATAAGGGCCAGGGCCCGGTGGCAACCATTCTGGTTCAGAACGGCACGCTGCACAAGGGCGATTGCATCATTGCCGGTACTGCGGTGGGCCGCGTGCGGGTGATGCGGGATGATAAGGGCCGCGCCATTGAGAGTGCCGGCCCCTCCACCCCGGTGGAGATCACCGGTCTGACCGAGGTTCCCTCGGCAGGCGACCTGTTTGAGGCGGTTGAGGACGAGCGGCTTGCCCGTGAGCTGGCGGATCAGCGCGCCGCCAAACAGCGGGAAGAGCAGTGGGGCAGCTATCAAAAGGTCACGCTGGACAATCTGTTCAGCCAGATCGCTGAGGGCGAGCGCAAGGAGCTGCCTATTGTGGTCAAGGCCGATGTACAGGGCTCCGCCGAGGCGGTCAAGCAGTCGCTGGAGAAGATCTCGAACGACGAAGTGCGGGTCAAGGTCATCCACGCCGGTGTCGGCGGCATCTCCAAGAGCGATGTCATGCTGGCGGCGGCTTCGAACGCGATCATCATCGGCTTCAATGTTCGTCCTGATCCCGTTGCGAAGGCCGAGGCTGCACAGGCCGAGGTTGAGATGCGGATGTACCGTGTTATCTACGACGCGATCAACGACGTCACCGACGCGATGAAGGGCATGCTCGCCCCCAAGATTCGGGAGGTCGAGCAGGGCCGCCTGGAGGTTCGCAATGTCTTTAGAATCTCCTCGGTGGGCACCATCGCAGGCAGCTATGTGCTCGAGGGCAAGATCACCCGCGGCAGCAAGATCCGTCTGGTGCGGGACGGCGTGGTCATCACCGAGGACGAGATCAGTTCGCTGCGCCGGTTCAAGGACGACGTCAAGGAGGTCGCCGCCGGTTACGAGTGCGGTGTCGGGCTGCAGAAGTACAACGACATCCACGAGGGGGATATCTTCGAGACCTATATTCTGGAGGAATACCGCGACTGAGTGCGCGGCAGGATAAGAGTGTCCGGCGCGCCCGGCAATGCCGGGTCTGCGCGCCGATCCCTGTTTTGGAGAAGGAGAAACGAGAATGGCACAGTCCAACAATATGGGACGTCTGGCCGAGGATATGAAGCGGGAGCTCATCGGGATTATCGGCCGGATGAAGGATCCGCGGCTGGCTGGTCTGCTGACGGTCATGCGGGTTGAGATCACTCCGGATCTGGACCTGGCAAAGGTCTATATCAGCGTATTGGGGCAGGAGGAGGACGCCTGTGCAAAGGCGGTCGCTGCCCTCAACCATGCGGCGGGTCATGTCCGCAGCGAGATTGCAAGGCGGATGCACATCCGCAAAAGCCCTGCGTTCCGGTTTATCGAGGATGGGGGCGCGGCATACGCCGAACAGATCAACAAGATTTTAGGGGAGTTGCATCATGACGGAACGAATTGACCTTGCCAAGGCGGTAAAGATGCTCACGCAGGCCGAGGACATTCTGCTGATCTGCCACAAGAATCCCGACGGGGATACCCTTGGGTCTGCCGGTGCGCTGCTGCATGCGTTGCGGGCGATGGGCAAGCGGGCGGCAATTTTTTGCAGCGACCCGATTGCCGCACGGTATGATTATATGCAGTTGGAGCTCTATGACGGCAGCTGGGAACCCAGCTATGTCGTTGCGGTCGACGTGGCCGGTACCCAGCTGTTTGGTGAGGCGGCGTCCGCGTATCTCAAGAGGGTGGACCTGTGTATCGACCACCATCCCAGCAACTCCGGCTACGCGCAGGCGACGCTGTTGGATCCGGATGCCGGGGCGGACGCAGAGCTTGTCTACGAGCTGATTGGCCAGCTGCCGGTCGAATTTACCCCGGTAATGGCAGACTGCCTTTACACCGGTGTCTCGACCGACACCGGCTGCTTCAAGTTTGCCAACACCACCCCCAAAACCCACCACATTGCGGCCGAACTGATGGAGCGGGGCGCTTCCTTCGTCAAGCTCAACGAGCTGCTGTTCGAGAGCAAGAGCCAGCGGCGGCTCGCCATTGAACAGATTGCGCTCTCCCATCTCGAGTACCATTTCGACGGCCTGTGCGCGCTGATGTATGTCACCCGGGATGAGATCGAGCGCACCGGGGCGGACAGCAACGATCTGGAGGGAATTACCGGAATCCCCCGGATGATCGAGGGGGTTGTAGTCGGTATCACGATGCGCCAGCTGGAGAGCGGCAGCTACAAGGTCAGCGTGCGGACTGCCGGCGAGATCGACGCCTGCAAGATCTGCGCCGCGCTGGGTGGCGGCGGGCATATCCGCGCCGCCGGCTGCGAGTTCTTCGGCAACCTCGAAAACGCCAAGGCGGCGGTGCTCGCCGAGGTGAAAAAACAGATATGAACGGCATTTTGATTGTCGACAAGCCGGTCGGCTGGACCAGCTTTGATGTCATTGCCAAGCTGCGGGGGGCGCTGCACACCCGCAAGATTGGCCATTCCGGCACGCTGGATCCGCTGGCGACCGGGGTGCTGCCTCTCTTTATCGGCGGTGCGGTCAAGGCAGTCGATCTGCCCCAGAATCATACCAAGAGTTATCTGGCTACCCTGCGTTTTGGAGTGCATACTCCCACCGGCGATCTTGAGAGTGAGCCGGACGAGCGGCGGGAAGGTGCGGTCAGCCGTGCTTCGCTTGAAGAGGTGCTGCCCTCGCTGGTCGGTCCCGGACAGCAGCTGCCGCCGATGTATTCGGCGGTCAAGGTCAACGGACAGCCGCTTTACAAGGCAGCCCGCGCGGGAAAAGAGGTAGAGCGCAAGCCGCGCCCCATCGAGATTTTTTCGCTGGACTGTATGGGCCCGGGAGAGGGGGAGAACGAGTGGAAGATTGCGGTGTGCTGCTCCAAGGGAACCTATATCCGGGTGTTGGTCGAGCAGATTGCAGAGCGGCTGGGTACCATCGCGGTGATGAGCGAATTGCGCCGTACTGCCAGCGGAGACTTTACGCTGGGCCAGGCACACCCGATGGAGGAGATCCTTGCCCGGGCTGAAGAGGGCCGCGCAGAGGAACTGCTTCTGCCGGTGGACAGCGTATTTGCCGCATTGCCCCGACTGGATGCCTCAGAGCAGCTGGCCAATCGTTTATGGCATGGCGCGCCGACCCATATCCGCGTTTCGGACGGGCTTTACCGCGTTTATGCCGACGACTGTTTCCTCGGCCTTGCTGCGGCGGAGGGTGGCGTTTTGCGGGTCAAAAAGCTGTTTCTCGAGCGGGAAAACTGAAAAAATAATTACAAACTGTATATTTTATATCAAAAAATACTGAAATTGAGGCCGAGGAGGGAGTTCATGCTGGATCTGATCGAAAAACCGAACCGGCCGCTTGCGGTGGCGCTGGGCTATTTCGACGGGGTACATCTGGGACACCGCCGGGTACTGGAAGCCGCAGTTACGGCGGCGCGCGACGACGGCATGGACAGCGGCGTCTTTACCTTTATCTTTGGTGGAGAAAACCCGATCAAGGGGGATGCAATCCTCTCGCCGGGGGAACGTCGCCGGCGGATCGAGGCGCTCGGGCTGGATTGGTATTACTGCCCCGACTATGATGATTTCTGCGAGCTGAGCTGTGAGGCGTTTGTCGACGAGATTCTGATCGGACGGATGCACGCCGCGGCGGTTTTTTGCGGGGACAACTTCACCTTTGGCCGGGGCGGGGCGGGCAATGTCCCGCTGCTCAAGGCGCTCTGTGCGGCAAGAGGAATCAGCGTGACGGTGGTGCCGATGGCGATGCAGGACGGCCAGCTGGTTTCCTCGACCCGGATCCGGGCGCTGTTGCTGGAAGGGGAGATCGAGCAGGCCAACGTGATGCTCGGCGCGCCCTATGCGATCAGCCAGCCGGTGGTACACGGCAAGCAGATCGGAGGGGCAAAATTGGGCTTTCCCACCATCAACCAGCGCTATCCGGCCGGGATGTTGTTGCCCCGTAGTGGAATCTACATCACCAGGGCAACGGTGAACCACAAGAGTTATCCCGCCGCAACAGGTTTGGGCGACCGGCCGACGGTGGGGGGCACCAATATCACCTGCGAGAGCTTTCTGATCGGTTTTGACGGGAATCTCTATGGGGATGAGGTGCGGCTGGAGTTTTTTCGGTATCTTGCTCCGACCCGCCGGTTTGAAAATCTCGATGCGCTGCGCGACTGTATCGCCGATGCGGCCCGTCAGGCAGCGGCATATTTTGCGCCGCGCAGGGGATAAGAGAAAAATCTGAAATAAGAATGACGGGGCGAAAGATCGTCCTGCCTTTTTAGCGTAATCCGGTCAAGGGCGCGCTGGGACAAATGAGGAAAAACGGCTCTTTTTGGCCTGCGCGACCGCCGCTTTCAGTTTTAACAAAATGGGGAGAAGATGATGAGGACCAAGACGCCGTTTGGCTGGGCAGCTTTTTTGCGAAATCTCGCGGTCATTGCAATACCGGTCGCGTTGCAGAATCTTCTGACGACCACCGGCAGCATGATCGACACGGTGATGATCGCGCCGCTGGGAG
>CALXBG010000010.1 GCA_944386485.1 uncultured Pygmaiobacter sp.
TGCAGTTCTGCCCCAGAATTTTGGATGGAGAAAGTGCAAAGAGCGGCCCCCCAAGCCTTGGTGGCTTGGGGGGCCGCTCTGCGTGCTTTATACGCCAAAATTCTACGGCAGAACTAAACTTCCCGAAGGGAAGTTGCGTTTTCTTATGCTGGCACACCTTTGGCCCGTCTCTTTTTATTTGTCAGAAGTTACAGCCCCAGAACATTACGCAGGTAGTTGCGGCTGTCCATCGCGGACTTGTAGTTACAGACCGGCTGATAATCCAGCTCGACGCAGAGGATGCCGTCATAGCCCTCTTCCTTCAGGCTGCGGACAACACCCTTGAAGTCGACGCAGCCATAGCCCAGCGGCAGGAAACGGCGCATCGGCCACTCGGGATGAGCCTCCGGGTTGGGATCCAGATCCTTCAGGTGCATGTAGCCGACCCGCTTGCCGTATTTCTTTGCGGCGGTGGGGGCATGCATGCCGGCCAGAGTGATGTGAGCGGTATCCAGGCAGAGCCAGACATACTGCGGATCAGTATTCTCCACGAAGAGATCGATCTGCTCCTCGGTGAAGACAGCAGTATTGGCGTGCGGATGCATGCAGGCCTTGATTCCGGCCTCGGCGCACATCTTGCCGATCACATTGCTGCGGCGAGCGTAGCTGAGAATGGTCTCCTTATCGGTGGGACGGTTAAAGGGGGTATCCTTCCACATGACACCCTGCATGTTCATGTGGTGTGCGCCCACCTCTTTGGCGAAAGCGACGTACTTCTTCGCGTTCTCGCAGTCGGCCGCCTCGTCGTCGGTAAAATAGAAGTACAGGTTCTCAAACTTCATGTTGTACTTGGCGACAACATCCTTGAATCCCTGAACATCGTCCTCATAATAATCAGCGATAAAGCTGAAGTTCTCGGCAGTCTCATAACCGAGGTTGGAAACCTCGCGCAGGAACTGCTCGAAATTCTCCTTGTGAAACTCATTAAATGGTGCCCAGTCGCGATATTCGTCAGTATCCCAGGTCCATCCAGTATAACCAATTTTCATAGCGATGATCCCCTTTCTAATATCTTGTCGCCGGACGCGGCACGGCAGGATGCTGTACGGCTGCGGCAGGTGACGATTCCGTTCCTACGACCTCAGTATATCGAAGTAACTTTGTTGCGTAAATTGTCGCAGCTGCAAAAAGATTTCCGTTGCTTTTCGACAAATCAACTAAAGAACAAAAGAAAAACAAATAGAAAGCACCCCTTTTGACGGCGAATATTTCTTAACAGACTCTGCTTTACGCAACTTTCGTTTCGTATTATAGTAAAGTGAAAAGGCCGGTTGGGCCGTTTTTTTCGGGAGGGCCTATGAACAACAATCATTCCATCTATCTTGAGGATGTGACCGAGAATAATCTCAAGCATCTCACCTTATCCATTCCCAAACATTGTGTCAATGTCTTCACGGGAGTGTCCGGAAGCGGAAAGTCCTCGCTGGTGTTCGATACCATCGCGGCGGAATCGCAGCGGCAGCTCAACGAGACCTATTCGGCCTATCTCCGCAACCAGATGCCGCAGCTGCCCCCACCCCGGGCGGGGCGGATCGAATATCTGTCCCCCGCCATCGTGATCAGTCAAAAACGATTGGGCGGCAATTACCGCTCTACTGTCGGCACCGCCACGGATCTGCAGCCGCTGCTGCGCCTGGTCTTCTCCCGGGCGGGTAAGCCTATGCGGGCAGCGCGGGCTCCTTTTCTTTTAATAGCCCGGAGGGGGCTTGCCCGGTCTGCAATGGATTGGGCCGCTCCACTACTCTGCGTGAAGAACTGCTGCTGGACGAAGAAAAATCCCTCAACACCGGGGCGATTCTTTTTCCGCTGTTTCCGGTGGGCTCCTGGTACTGGAGAACCTATGTGCTCAGCGGGCTGTTCGACAATAACAAACCGGTGAAGGAGTATACCGAAGAGGAGCGGCGCTGGCTGCTCTACGGCAAGGAGGGCGCGCAGGTCGATCTGCCCAGCAAATCGGGATACTTCCGGTTCGACTATGAGGGCCTGTGCGAAAAGATTACCCGGCTGTTCATCCTGAGACAGCAAAGCCAGATCTCCGAGCGGGTCAAACAAAAAATTGCCCCTTTTCTGACCAGCGGAATCTGCCCCGCGTGCGGCGGCAGCCGGTACGCGCAGCGGATTTTGGACTGCCGCATTAACGGATATAACCTCGCCGACTGGTGCAAAATGGAGATTTCGCAGCTGCGGCAGGTGGTGCAGGCAGTCGAGGAAGAAAAGGTCAGCACCGTCTGCGCGGCGATCGACGCCCGGCTCGAGCAGATGGAAAAAATCGGCCTTGGGTATCTCAGTCTCGGAAGAGAGACTTCGACCCTCTCGGGCGGGGAGAGCCAGCGGCTGAAGATGGTCCGGCATCTGAACAGCAGCCTGTCCGACCTGCTTTACATCTTCGATGAACCGAGCATTGGACTGCACAGCCAGGATCTCAAGGCGATGCGTCACCTGCTGCGTGCATTGTGCGACAAGGGCAACACCGTGTTGGTGGTGGAGCACAATCGCGAGATCATTGAGATGGCCGACCACCTGTTCGAAATCGGCCCGGGCGCCGGGACCAATGGCGGAGAGCTGTTGTATGAGGGAGATTTCGCCGGATTGCTGAAGGCGGATACCCCGACCGGCCGGGCGCTGCGCGAGCCCATCCGGCTTTGCGAGAAGGAGAAAACCTTTTCAGACGGGATGCTTACGGTCAGCGCCGGCGGTCAAAACAATCTCACCCCCTTTACCGTTTCTTTCCCCAAGGGCGGGTTCACGGTAGTTGCGGGAGTTGCCGGCTCGGGAAAAAGTACCCTGATGCGGCAGGTATTTTTGCCGGCTTATCCGGATGCGGTGTTAATCGACCAGAGCCCGATCGGTCTCTCCCCGCGCTCGACGCCGGCGACCTACACCAAGCTGTTCGACGAGATTCGGCGGCTGTTTGCCCGTGCGAACGGAATGAGCGCCTCGATGTTCAGCTTCAATTCCGAAGGGGCTTGCCCCACCTGTCACGGATTGGGCTATATCTACACCGATCTGGCCTTTATGGAGCCGATCCGCACCCGGTGTACCGCCTGTGGCGGCCACCGCTACAAACCGGAGGTGCTCGCCTGCCGTCTGCGGGGCAAAACCATCGACGAGGTACTGAATATGACGGTGGATCAGGCGCTCGAATTTTTTGTGGAAAAAAAGCTGCGTGCCCCGCTGGAACTGCTGGCCGAAACAGGGCTGGGTTATCTGACGCTCGGACAACCGCTGACCTCCCTGTCGGGCGGGGAGTGTCAGCGGCTCAAGCTCGCCAGCGAGCTGCAAAAAAAGGGCGGGATCTATATCATGGACGAGCCCACGGTAGGGCTTCACATGAGCGAAGTACAGCGGCTTTTGGCAATCATCCGCCGGCTGCAATCTCAAAACAGCACCGTGATTGTCATCGAGCACGATCTTGAGATGATTGCCGCGGCCGATTACCTGATCGAACTCGGGCCGGGCAGCGGGGCGCATGGAGGGCGCCTGATTTTTGAGGGATCCCCCGCACAGCTTGCGCGCCGGGGCGACACGCCGACCGGAAGATGCCTTGCAGAATTGCTGAACAGATAAAAAGAAAAGTCCCTGTGGACGCGACCGTGTTTGTCGTATCCACAGGAACTTTTTTTGAAACAGAGAAAATCCGGATCAGCCGGCCAGCGTGTCGGCGAGAGCCGCGAGGGCGGCCTCGTCCTCCGGTTTGACTGCGCCGCGGATGGTGAGGGTCGGCTCGACGAGGGAGATCTCCTTCATATGGCACAGCAGTTCCTTCATCACCCGAATCGCGGAGGGCGCCCAGGAGCCGTTCTCGATCAGCGCAACCGTCCGCTTCTGGTAGTTCTTGGCCTTGAGGTGGTGCAGGAAGTCCTCCATAAAGGGCATCAGCCCGGCATTGTAGGAGGAGGCGGCGAGCACAACCTTGCCGTACCGGAACGCGTTTTCGAGAGATTCCGCCATGTCCTCCCGCGCGAGATCGGCGATCTCAACCTTGCATCCCTTGGCCCGCAGCAGCTCGGCCAGCTTCTTTGCGGCGATCGCGGTGTTGCCGTGCAGCGAGGCATAGGCGATGAAAACGCCTTCGCTCTCTACACCGTAGCTGCCCCAGATGGTATACAGCTCGAGCGCATGGGCGATCGCCTCTCCCTTGAGCACCGGGCCGTGCAGCGGGCAGATGATCTCGATGTCCAGGCCGGCGGCCTTCTTGAGCAGCGCGGTCGTCTGAGCGCCGTACTTGCCGACAATGTTGAAGTAGTAGCGGCGGGCCTCGCAGTCCCACGCTTCCTCGGTGTCCAGCGCGCCGAACTTGCCGAACGCATCGGCGCTGAACAGCACCTTGTCGCAGCTGTCATAGCAGACCATGACCTCGGGCCAATGAACCATCGGGGCCATGACAAAGGTCAGCTCATGCCGGCCCAGCGACAGGGTATCGCCGTCGGCAACGGTCATTGCGTCGGACAGGTCGACCGGGAAGTACTGGGGCAGCATCTGGAAGGTCTTGGCATTGCCCACCAGACGGGTGTTGGGATATTTTTCGACAAAGGCGCCGATGCTCGAAGCATGGTCCGGCTCGAGATGGCTGACGACCAGATAGTCGGGCTGCCGGCCGGCGAGCGCCTTTTCAAGATTGGCAAGGTACTCCTCGGTCTTGCGGTGATCGACGGTATCCATGACCGCGACCTTCTCGTCGAGGATGACGTAGGAGTTGTAAGAAACCCCGTTGGGGACGATATACTGCCCCTCAAACAGATCCAGCGTCTTGTCGTCGACGCCGATGTATTGAATGTCCTTTGTGACCATGATCGGCACCTCCAAAATAATTCCCTCCGGGAGACCCCGGACAAAAGCGTTTTGTATCGGCGGATACGCTGCGCGGCGTTTCTGGCGCGATACCTCAGAAACGATTATACACAAAATAAAGGCCTTTGTCACTTTTTTAACAAAAATTTTTTGAAGGGCGATATGGGAATGAAAAACCGAATCTGTTTTCAGAGCGGGCGGGTGAGCAGTTCCATAAGGCGCTGCTTGAACCGGTTTGCATCGATCTTTCGGATCAGGGCTGCGTTTGCTGCATGACGGTGAAATCCCTGCTCCTTTATCTCTTTATCGGGGAGAAAGGGGATTACCTGTCCATAGGTCGCCTCTTCCCGGGTGCAGACATAGCAATAGCGATCCTCGCTTCCCACCACCGTTTCAGGCCAGACGGCCGCCGCAGCTGCGGTGGGATCGGGCAGCGGAACCAAAGCGGTGCCGATGCGCTGCCGGGTAAACTCAATCAGACTTGCATTGCAGGCTGCGGCAAATTTCCCAGCGGTGTTGCCTTCCCGCTGCAGGAGCCGGAGCTCCTCCTCGCTGAGCGCGGTCGGCCCCATGCACACATCAAACCCCGCGATGGTGACCGGAACACCGCTGTCCAGTACGGCGGCATAGGCTTCGGCATCGACATAGACATTGAATTCCGCGACCGCGGTTTCCATGCCGGGGGCAAATCCGCCGGTACCCATCGAATAGATCCGTTTGACCTTTCGCATGGCTTCCGGCTCTTTCATAAAGGCTAGTGCGATGTTGGTTGCGGGACCGATCATCAGGATTTCCAGCTCGCCGGGATAGGCCTTTGCAAGCCGGCAGATTTCGTCCACGGCATGCCCCGGCGCCGGGGTTAGATGGGGATGAATCAGATCGCAGTCTCCCATGCCGTCTTCGCCGTGAACCCCATTCATTCGGTCCAGCGGACGGAAAAGCGGCCGGTCGGAACCCTGGAATACCGGCGGGGTACTGCCCCCGGCGACCTCGATGGTTGCAAGTGCGTTTTGGGTGGCCTGTTCCACCGGAACATTGCCGGCGACGGTGGTGATGGCGTCGACGCAGATGCCCTCTGCTCGCAGCAGCATGATCAGGGCGACCGCATCATCGCCCGCCGTGTCGGTGTCGATCAGAAAATGTCTCATGCAGAAATCCTCCCTATCTATAAAAATGTGTTTGCTTTGACTTCATTGTAAAAAGAGGATATAGTGATGCCAAGGTCAACTGACCCAAAACGCCAAAGAGAAGGGAAGACGATATGCAGCGGCTCGAGCAGTTCATCGCCGCTGCGCCGCAGGTGGTGAAGCAGGGGTTTGAGATGAAAACAGTTTTGGCCGGCCAGCCGGTACTCTGCCAGGGGGATAAGGGACAATGGGTGTATCTGCTGCGGGAGGGGGAAGCGGCGGGCCAGCTGACCTCTCCCGACGGGGAACTCAGATCGGTTTTTTCTTTTCATGCCCCCGCTGTATTGGGAGAGTTTGAGCTTTTCTCCGGGGAGGAAAACTATCTTTCGGTCACAGCGCTGACCGACTGTCGGCTGCTCCGCCTGCCGGGCTCGTTATTTTTGGAATGGCTGCGCCGGGATTTTGAATTTTGCTGTGCGCTGATCGGCCAGCTGATCGAGAAGACAACGCGCAACATCGTCGCGGAAAACTTTCTCGGCCGTGCAACGGTCCGCCAGCGGCTCATCCGCACCGTGCTGCGCTGGCAGCGGGAAGAAAAGCTTGCGCTGCTGGACAAAAAACTGCTCTGCGGCGAGGTGGGTGCCCCGCTGCGAAGTATCAACCGCGCCCTGGCGGTCTGCCGCGAGGAAGGGCTGCTGGAATGGAGGGCGGGGCGGATCTGGATCAAAGATCCCGATGCGTTGGCAGCCAACCTGCATTGACCGGGATCTTTTTGCGCGATATCCTATGCCGGAATCGTCGTTTTTTGTGCTGCTGTGGCGAATTTCAGGATATTTTTGTGGAAAACCGAGAAGCTGAATCGGGGTCTTGACTTGTCG
>CALXBG010000011.1 GCA_944386485.1 uncultured Pygmaiobacter sp.
CTGCTAATTTCTTGCTAATACGACTTTTGAAAAGCGGTTAAAAGCAGGGTGTTAGATGGAAAATTTGCGATTAGGTGTATCCGCCGTACGGCATGATATGAAACGAGAAGAAACTGTAGAGGAAGCAGAGAAGACCACAGAATTGGAACGCCAAACTCCTAAGCGAAAGGCCGTGGGTTCGACTCCCGCCGGGGACACCAGTGCAAAGAACACCCAGCCGTTTTTTTCGGCCGGGTGTTTTGTTTGTTTCTCAGTTGAGCGGCAGGACCCCGAGGTTGAGGTAGCCCGCGAAGGCGACCCAGAGCAGACAGGGCAGCTGCAATAGGGCCGCGGTCCGGTCGACGCCGGCAAGGGTATCCCGATAGCGCTGCGCGCCGTCCCGGGTCAGAAAGCCGGAGAGCGCGCCGACCGCCTCGGCTGCGAGAATCCAGAGCAGGGTGCCGGGCCATCCGCCGAGCCACTTGGATTGTTTCATAAAAAGCCACCCCGGGACAGCCTATGCCGCCCGGGGTGGTTTTATGCGCTTTATCCTGCAGTTCAGCGGCCCAGCAGCCGGTCGAGGGTTCCCAGCGCGGCCTCGCCGACGCCG
Source organism: uncultured Pygmaiobacter sp. (assembly GCA_944386485.1). Classification (GTDB taxonomy): domain Bacteria; phylum Bacillota; class Clostridia; order Oscillospirales; family Ruminococcaceae; genus Pygmaiobacter. The sequence continues at coordinate 590 of CALXBG010000011.1, forward strand.
GGGCGCAGCCGCGGGCGGGCGAGGTCGACGAACTGTGCGAGCTTCTGTTTGCTGCCGCCGACGGTGCACTGCCGGCCCGCGAGGTCGAGCAGCTGCAGCTGGCCCCGCTCGACCTTGAGGCGGACGATCTCATTCCAGCGCAGCAGCGTGCGGCCGCCCAGCATACTGACCGCGAGGATGCCGGTCTCGGTGATGATGACGCAGCGCACCAGATACCAGAGCAGCGAGACGCAGCTGAGCACCAGCCCGACCAGCAGGAAGAGGGTCAGCTCGGCGCCGATCCCTTCCCTGCGGTCCAGCGTGAGGCCGACCCAAAGGCAAAAGCCCCAGAGCACCAGCCCGATGACCCCGACGGCGGGACTCTCCCGCAGCCGCAGCAGCTCCCCCTGCTCGGCGCGCGGGCGGCGCAGCAGCACGACCGCGACGGTGAAGACCAGGCTGACCCCAAACAGGGCCCAGATCAAACCCGACATAGACAAAACTCCTTTTTTCGACTTTTCTGTCATTGTACCACGCCGGGGCGAAAAAGAAAACCGCAAAGCCGAACGGGCAGGGCAAAATTCCGCTTTGCGTGCAAATGGTGAAATGCGCGCAAAATTTGGAGATTTTTCAGCTTTTGTTAAGAAATCGGTGGTAGAATGAAAGGCGACACAAAAAGGAGGCGATCGGATGGCGGTGGGAACGGCGGCGCGGGGGGCCGGGCAGCGGGCCCGCACAACCTACCGGCGGCGCAGACGGCGCAGGCGGCGGGGCTGGATCCCGGTGCTGCTGACCGCGCTGGTGCTGGCGGCGGGGTTCTGGCTGTGGCGGGCCAATACGGGCGGATACCGGGTCGCTCTGGACGCCGGCCACGGCGGGGACGACCCCGGCGCGATGGGTCTGATCGCCGAGACCGAGCTGACCGAGACGACGGCGCGGTATCTGGAGGAGCTGCTGCGGGCGGACGAAAACTACACCGTGATCCTCTGCCGGGACTACGGCGAGGGGGCCTCCTCGGGGGAGCGGGGCCGCCGCGCGGCGCGGCGGGGCGCACAGCTGCTGCTCTCGATCCACGGCAACTCGTCGCAGGACGGCACGGCGCGGGGGTTTGAGTGCTATCCCCAGCTGGCGGCGAGCGAGACCCACGCGGACAGCCTGCGGTTCGCCCAGCTGATCGCCGACGGGATGGCCGGCGCCGGGGCGCCGCTGCGGGGAGACGGCGGGATCCGGTACGCGAGCTACGACGAGGCGGGGGTCAAGCAGATCGGCGAGGAGGCCGACGCCGCGGGAACCACCTTCGGGGTACTGGAGCAGGCCGGCTGTCCGGCGGTGCTGGCCGAGCAATGCTTTGTGACCAACGCCGAGGACGTCGCCGCCTTTGCCGGGGAGGAGGGCTGCCGCCGTGCGGCCGAGGTCTACTACCGCGCGATCTGCCGCTATTTCGGCACCCAGCCGATGATCTGAGCGAGGGCCCTGCGGGGCCCTCTTCTATTTACCGGCGGCATCGTGTATAATAGAGGTATGCGCCCGACGGGCGCGAGAAACGGAGGGAAGAGCAATGGCGTTTGTTGAGCGCCGGCCCGCCGAGATGGCCGGCAATCCGTTTTCAATGATCGGGGACGAGTGGATGCTGATCACCGCCGGTGATGAGACCCGCTGCAACACGATGACCGCCTCCTGGGGCGGCCTGGGGGTGCTGTGGAACAAGCCGGTCTCCTTTATCTTCGTGCGGCCCCAGCGGTACACCCGCAGCTTTATCGAGGCGCAGGAGAAGTACACGCTGTCCTTCTTCGACCCCGAGTGGAAGAAGCAGCTGGGCTATCTTGGCCGGGTGAGCGGCCGGGACGAGAACAAGATCGAGAACGCGGGGCTGACCGTCGCCTTTTCGGACGGCGCGCCCTACTTCGAGCAGGCGCGGCTGGTGCTGGTCTGCCGCAAGCTCTACCGGCAGGATCTCGAGCAGGCCTGCTTTGTCGATTCCAAAACCGATCGCGACAGCTACCCCGAGCAGGACTATCACCGGCTGTATGTCGGCGAGGTGCTGCGGGTGCTGGAGCGGGAGAAATAACAACAGAAATGAGGATGTGCAAATGGTAGTCATCACGATGGAAAACGGCGGCGAGATCAAGCTGGAGCTGGACGCCGCCGCCGCGCCCAAGACGGTCGAGAACTTTCTGCGGCTGGTCCGGGACGGCTTTTACGACGGGCTGACCTTTCACCGGGTCATCCCCGGCTTTATGATTCAGGGCGGCTGCCCGCTGGGCACCGGCACCGGCGGGCCGGGCTGGACGATTGTGGGCGAATTTGACGCCAACGGCCACAAGAACCCGATCCTGCACAAGCGGGGGGTTATCTCGATGGCCCGGGCCGCCAGCCCGAACTCGGCCGGCAGCCAGTTCTTCATCATGCACGCCGACGCGCCCCACCTCGACGGGCAGTACGCCGCCTTCGGCCATGTGGTCGAGGGAATGGAGGTGGTCGACGAGATCGCCGCCGTGCCGACCGGCTGGGCCGACAAGCCGACCCGCCCGCAGGTGATGAAGTCGGTGAGGGTCGTGGAGGAATGATCAAAAAGCTCTTTTCGTTCTTCTTCGACCGCAGCCTGCTGATCTTTCTGATCATCGGCGGGCTGAACACCATCGTCTCGATGATCGGCAGCCAGCTGCTGCTCTCGGCGCTGGGCTACTGGGGCTCCACCGCGCTGATGTTTGCGCTGTGCAGCATCCTGAGCTTTATCTTCAACCGCAAGTACTCGTTTCAGAGCACCGCCCCGCTGGTTCCCAGCGCGGTGCGGTTTTCGATCGTGATTGCGGTCTGCTATCTGGTCAGCTTCGGCATCTCGGACCTGCTGGTGCCCTGGGCGGCGCGCGCCCTCGCGCTGCCGCTGTCGGCGGAGTGGGTCACCCGGCTGGCGATGCTCTGCGCCCAGGTGATCTTCACCGGGATGAACTACATCGGCCAGCGGCTGTGGGCCTTCCGCAGCTGACCGGCGGTTTCGGATCAAAAAAGCAGCCACCTTAGGCGCGGTGGCTGCTTTTTTTAGGGCGGATCAGCCCTCGGCGGCGGGCTGCTCGGGCTGCTTTCACTGCTCGGGCTGCTTTCGCTGCCCGGGCTGCTTTGGCTCGGTCATCTCGAGGTAGCGCTCCTCACAGCGCTGCTGCGCCTCGATCAGGGTGTTGATCGCCCGCTCGGTCGCCCGGAACAGGTTCAGATACAGCTCCTTGTAATCCGCGTTTTTCATGCCGGTTCCTCCCTTTTTTACCATTTTATCAGTATTGCATTGCATTTGCAATGCTTATTTTTACTTTTAATCGGCTTACACTAAATGCAATTCAAATGAATTGCGAGGTGTATTGCGGATGTCATTCAAAATCCCTTCGGTTCCGCCGACCACCAACAAGACGATCCGGTTTCCCAACGACCTGATCGACCGGGTGGAGGCTTTGATCTGCAACCGGGAGTGCACCTTTTCGGCCTTTGTCATCGCGGCGGTGCGGGCGGCGGTGGAGGAGGTCGAGGCGGAGGGACACGCCGGCGGGACGCGGTGAGCGCGGGTGTGCGCGGGTGTGCGCGGGTGTGCGCCTTACATTATAAATATAAATAGCAGCATCACAGAGGTTTCAGCAGAAACCTCTGTGATGCTGCTATTTATATTTATAATGAGGTTTCAGCAGAAACCTCTTTTTTTCTTTTATGGCTTGACAACAATCCTTGTCATTGCTATAATACTATTTGACAAGGATATTTGTCAAAATGACAACAATCTACTGCAAAGGAGGAGGGGCTATGCCGCTGGCAAATCGGCTGCGGGAGCAGCGGGCGCGGCTGGGGCTGAATCAGCAGCAGCTGGGGCAGCTGGTCGGGGCGTCGCGGCAGACGATCAGCCTGATCGAGCGGGGGGACTACCACCCGTCGGTGCTGCTGGCGCTGCGGATTGCGCGGGTCTTCGGCGCGCCGCTGGAGGAAGTTTTTTTTCTGGAAGGAGAAGAAGAGAATGAAAACGCAAAAAACAACTAAACACCACCTGCTGCGGTTTATCGGGATTCTATTGGTGAGCATGCTGATCGGGCTGGCGGCCGGCATTGCGGTCGGCGCGGGGAGCGAGCAGCTGACCGGGCTGCTGGAACGGCTGACCGGGCTGGTGCCGGGGGCAAGCCTGGTGCTGATGGCGGTGTTCGGGGCCGGCTTTCTCACCGCGGGGCTGGTGCTGCTGCGCCTGGGCGACCGGCAGGCGGCCGCCGCGCGGCTGGACGCCGAGGAGCTGGATGAGGCGGCGCAGGCCGCGCAGGAGGACGCCGTGTGGCGGGCCGACCGGCGGTACGGGATCGGGATGACCATCGTCTCGGTCGAGGTGGTACTCAACCTGACCCTCTTCGGACTCTGGGCGCAGGGCGGCGTCGGCGGGCTGCAGAGCCTGTGGGCGGTTGGGCTGCTGTTCCTCTTCTCCTTCCTCGCCCTCGCGCTGCAGGGGGCGCTGGTGCGCTCGGCCAAACGGCTCTACCCCGAAAAACAGGGCAGCGTGCTGGACACGAAGTTCCAGCAGGAGTGGTTTGACAGCTGCGACGAGGCCGAGCGGCAGATGATCTGGCAATGCGGCTGGGCGTCGATGCGGGCGGTCTCCCGGGCGATGCTGGTGCTGTTTGTGCTGCTGATCGTCCTCGGGCTGGTGGCCGACATCGGCCCCGCACCGATGCTGGTGCTGGGCAGCCTGTGGCTGGTACAGACCCTCAGCTACCAGCGCGCCGCGCTGAAGCTGGGGTGCAAGCGATAATCGAATTTTGGGGAAAGGGCCTTAGGCGCGGTGGCGTAAGAAAACGCAACTTCCCTTCGGGAAGTTTAGTTCTGCCGTAGAATTTTGGCGTATAAAGCATTCAAAACAGCCCCTCAAGCCACCAAGGCTTAAGGGGCTGTTTTTCATACTTTCTCCATCCAAAATTCCGGGGCAGAACTGCACGCACCGTAAAAAGGTCAATTTTGATGCGGGTACAAGGCAAAGGGCCGAAGGCACCCTCTGTGGTTGTCGAGGCACTTTAACGAAGTAGCCGCGCAAAAGTGGCCTTTTTACGGCGTCGTTTTCTTGCGTCACCGCGCCTTTA
>CALXBG010000012.1 GCA_944386485.1 uncultured Pygmaiobacter sp.
AGAACCTCGGTCACGCCGTCGCCCATCTCGATGATCGAGACATCGAAGGTGCCGCCGCCGAGATCGTAAACCAGGATCTTCTGATCCTTCTCCTTATCGATGCCGTAAGCCAGCGAAGCGGCGGTCGGCTCGTTGATGATCCGCTTGACGTCGAGACCCGCGATCGCGCCGGCGTCCTTGGTCGCCTGACGCTGCGCGTCGTTGAAGTAGGCGGGGACGGTGATGACCGCCTCGGTGACCTTCTCGCCCAGATAAGCCTCGGCGTCCGCCTTCAGCTTGGAGAGGATCATCGCGCTGATCTCCTGCGGGGTGTAAGCCTTCCCGTCGATGTTCACCTTGTAGTCGGTGCCCATCTCACGCTTGATCGAAGAAACGGTCCGGTCCGGGTTGGTGATTGCCTGACGCTTTGCAACCTGACCGACCATCCGCTCGCCGGTCTTGGAAAACGCGACCACCGACGGGGTGGTGCGGGAACCCTCCGCGTTTGCGATGACGACCGGCTCGCCGCCCTCCATGACCGCAACGCAAGAGTTTGTCGTGCCAAGGTCAATGCCAATGATTTTTCCCATAATATATCTCTCCTTTTTGTAGAAAAGCAGCTTGAATTTTGATTCTTGTCTTTTATATAAACGGTTTTTGCACCGGGTATTGTCTTATTCCGCGACCGCGACGACCGCGTGCCGGATGATCTGGTTGCCGATCCGGTAACCCTTTTGCAGCACCTTGGTGACGGTGCCGCTGGCGAACTCCTCGCTGGCCGCCTCCTGCATTACCGCGCTGTGCAGCTCGGGGTCAAACGGCTTGCCCGCCGCCTCGATCTCCTCGATGCCCAGCTTCTCAAATGCCTCGGCAAACTTGGCCAGCGTCATCTCGATGCCCTTTTTGAAGTTCTCGTCCTCGGTCGGGGCCGCAGCAGCCATCTCAAGGGTATCCGCCACCGGCAGCAGCTGGGTGACGGCGAAGGAAACGCCGTTGTTGAAACAGCCATCCTTCTCCTTGGCGCTGCGCTTGCGGAAGTTATCGTACTCCGCCGCCGTCCGCATCAGGGTGTCCTTTGCGGCGGCCAGCTCCTTTTCGGCGGCTTCCTTTGCGGCCCTGGCCTCAGCCAGTTCCTTTTCCAGCGCCGCGCGCTGGTCCTTTTTATCCTGTTTTTTCTGTTTCTTTTCCGCCGCGTCCTTCTGCTGCGCGTCGGGCTGCGCCGTCTCGGGCTGATTCTGCTCGCCCTGCGGCTCCTTTTTGATCTCTTCCTGCATCTGTGTTCTATGCCTCCTTGCCCGTGCCGGTCAGCGCCTGACAAAGCTTTGCGGCGAAGTAGTCCAGCGTCGGAATTACCTTTTCATAGTTCATCCGGGAGGGCCCCATCAGCGCAATCGCGCCGGTCAGCCCGCCGCCTGCAAGATACCGCCGGGCGACGATGGCGACCCCCGGCATCCGGTAACCGGGCATGTCGTCCCCCAGCAGCACCATCGGTCGGTCGTTCTTTGGCGCGATCAGCCTTTGCAGCTCATCATGCCGGTTGAGCAGATCCAGACAGCCGTGCAGGTTCGGTTCCATCTCGGGATAGCTCAACAGATTCTGCTCGCCCCCGACAAAGACCTTGCCCCGGCCCGCGCCGGCCAGCAGCCGCAGCGCGGCGGCGACGACCGGCCAGAGGTTTTTGTCCTCGCCCAGCGCGTCCATCAGCGCCCCGCGCAGCTCCTCGCCCGCGTCATCCTTGGCGACAAAACAGAGGCTGCGATTGATCAGCTCTGCGACCTGGGCCAGCTGGGCCGGGTCAATCGGCCGCTTGGTGACCGCGACCCGGGTTGCGACCCCGCCCACCGAGCTGACGCTCAGTACTGCGGCGCTGCACCGGCCGACCTGCAGGATGCTGTAATAGGCAACCTTGACGTCCTCACTCTTGGGGGTGGTGGCGATAGCGGTAAAGCCGCTCAGCTTCGCCAGTTCCTTGGCCGCCGCCTTAGCCAGCCGCTCGGGATCGTAGTCGAAGTTCTCGAACGCCTCGTCGATGATCTTCTTTTCCCGCGCGCTCGGCGCCAGCCGTTTGCCGTCGGACCCCATCAGATTGTCGATATAATAGCGGTACCCCGCGATACTGGGTACCCGCCCCGCGCTGGTGTGCGGCTGCTCGAGCAGCCCCAGCTTGGTGAGGGCGGCCATCTCATTTCGCAGAGTGGCGGAGGATACTGCCATGTCGAAATACTGCCGCAGCAGATTGGAACCCACCGGCTCGCCGTCCGCCGCATAGAGCGAGACGATTGCCGAGAGCACCCGCCGTTTGCGTTCATCCATCGCCATCCCGGTACCCTCCTCTTTTTCGTTTTTAGCACTCTATCTGCCTGAGTGCTAATATTATTCTACATCAAATCCTCCGGTTGTCAAGCGTCTTGAGAAAAATTTTTCATTTTTAACAAATTGGACACAAAAGTCAGCCGGGCTCCCCCACCTAGTCTGCCCGGCAAGCGGCAAAAAAACAAAAGCGCCGCCGCCCATTAGGCGCGGTGGCGCTTAGCCTTCATCCTTTTTTATGCGGCAGCGGCCGCCGTTTTTTCTTTTTCCGAACCGAGTATCCAAAGCTGCCCAGCTGCTCGCCGAGCCGGAAGTATCCTCCGTGGGCATAGGCGAGCAGATCGGCCCGCTCCAGGCAGAGCCGGCCTGCATCGTCGAGCAGCGCGGCATCCACCTGCACCGCGAGGATGTCGGCGAGAAACATCTCGTGGCTGCCCAACAGGATCGACTGAAAGACGCGGCATTCCAGGCTGACCGGGCACTCGGCGATCAGCGGCGCGCTGACGGTCGAGGCGGGAGTGGCGGTCAGATGTGCGAGGGAGAACTTATCCACCTGCCGCCCGCTGCGGCAGCCGCACAGGTCAACCGCCCGCGCCAGCCGGGCCGGGGGCAGGTTGATGACGAACTCGCCGCTCTCTTTTATCATGGGGTAGGAGTTGCGCTCGGGCCGGACCGAGACATAGGTGCGAGGCGGGCGGGTGTTGACAATTCCGGTCCATCCCACCGTCAGCACCGCGGGCTTCTCAACGCTGCCGCAGCTGACCAGCGCGGGGGGGACCGGGGCAAGCAGCGCGCCGCCGGGCCAGATCTCCTTTTTCATTCCGGTTCCTCCTTCGGGCCGGGTGTGCGCCCCGGCGGTTTCCGTTGTTATTCTACCACAAAACTCAAAATTTTTCGCCCTGCAGTTTTCGACCTCCTGCCGCCCATGGTATAATTGTAAAAAGAATGAATCTGGAAGGGGAATTTTCAGGATGGAACAACCGTTCTGGTGTGATAAAAAGAGGATCGGCGAGGGCGCGCTGGCGGTGCCGGGCTGCGGTGTTCCGCAGCCGAACCTTGCCGCGGCGCTCGGCGGCAACCGCTCGCCGTTTGTGCTCAACCTGTCCGGGGTCTGGCGTTTTTTGTTCTGCCCGTCGGTTCAGGACTGTCCCGCGGGATTTGAGCGGCCGGAGTTCTCGGACGAGAATTTCGATGAGATTGCCGTGCCTTCCAACTGGCAGCTGGCGGGCTATGATACCCCCATCTATACCAACATCCGCTATCCCTTCGCCCTCTCGACCAAAAAGGACGAGATCCCGAAGATCGACCCCGCCCGCAACCCGGTGGGAATCTACCGGGTGCGCTTTTCGCTGCCCGCTGCTTTCGACGGGCGGCAGGTGCTGTTGCAGCTGAACGGGGCGAACAGCGCGGCCGAGGTCTTTTGTAACGGCCAGCGCGCGGGCTTCTGCCTGTCCAGCTTTGATCCCCACCGGTTTGACCTGACCGAACTGTTGACGCCGGGGGAGAATCTGCTCGCGATCCGGGTTTTCCGCTGGTCGACCGGCAGCTATCTTGAGGATCAGGATATGTGGCGGCTGTCGGGCTTGTTCCGGGAGGTACTGCTCGTCGCGCAGCCCAAAGCCGGCATCCTTGATCTTGCGGTCCGCACCCGCTTTCTGGGCGGGTATCACCGCGCCCAGCTTGAACTGGAACCCTCGCTGTCCGGCTGCCTGCCGGCCGACAGCCGCCTGCGGGTTACGCTGCGAGATCCGCAGGGCGGCACCGTACTCGACGAAACCCGCCCCGCCGGATCCCTCTCTTTTTCGGTCGAGCACCCGGCGCTCTGGAGCGATGAGACGCCGACGCTCTATCGCCTTGCGGTTGAGCTGTGCCTTGCCGACGGCACCCCCCTTGACGCGCGGGGGCTGTGGGTCGGCTTTCGGGAGGTGCGGATCGATGGGGAGCGGATTCTGCTCAACGGCCGGCCGATCGAGCTGCGCGGGGTCAACCGGCATGAGTTCCATCCCAGCTGCGGCCACGCGGTGACCCCTGATCTCAACGAGGCGGACATCCGGCTGCTCAAGCAGAATAACTTCAACGCGCTGCGTACCAGTCATTACCCGAACAGCGACTCGGTCTATGAGCTCTGCGACCGGTATGGGATTCTGGTCATGAGCGAGTGCAACCTTGAGACCCACGGGCTGGCCAAGCGGCTGCCGCGCAACGATCCCGACTGGACCGCCCACGGCGTTGACCGGGCCGAAAAGATGGTGACGCGGCTGAAAAACCACCCCTGCATCCTCTTCTGGAGTCTGGGCAACGAGAGTTTTACCGGCAGCTGCTTTGCCCGGATGCGGGAACGGATTCTCGCGCTCGACGACACCCGGCCGATCCACTATGAACCGGATACCTCCTTTGCCGTTACCGACTGTTTCAGCCAGATGTACGCGACCCTCGGCAAGGTGCGGCGGATCGGAGAGGGGCTGCCGGTTCGGCTTTCCCGCTGCAGCTACAGCCCGCTGGAATTGCTGGGGCGTCCCGCCACGGTGCGCCGGTATGGCGGCCGGCCCTATCTGCTGTGCGAATATGCCCATTGTATGGGCAACAGCCTTGGCAACTTCGCCGACTACTGGGCGTTATTCCGCAAATACGACCGGCTTGCCGGCGGCTTTATCTGGGACTTTGCCGATCAGGCGCTGGAAAAGGATGGCCGGTGGTGTTACGGCGGAGATTTCGGGGATGAACCGAACGACGGTCCCTTTGCCTTTAACGGCCTTGTCCGGGCCGACCGCAGCCCCAACCCCGCGCTGTTGGAAGCGCGGCAGGTACTCGCTCCCTTTGAGCTGACCCTCACCGAAGAGGGCGCGCGAATCAAGAGCCTGCTGCGGTTTGCCGTCTGCGACACGCTGGCGCTGCGCTGGGCACTCTGCGAGGATGGTGAGGAGGTCGAAAAAGGCCTGCTGCCGCTGTCCCCGCTCGCACCCGGCGAGGAAGCGCTGGTCCCAATCGAATATGCCGGGCGGCAGAGCGCCGCCGCGGTGGACCTGGTCTGCCGGTTGATCGATACCGCTCCCTCCCCCTTTGCTGCGGCGGGGCGGGAGATCTGCGGCGCCGCGCTGCGGCTGCAGGAGGCGCAGCGCAGCGAGCCGGAGGACTGGGTGCCGGTACAGCAGGAAAAACGGGAGCTGGTGCTGACAAACGGACGCTGCACCGCCCGGATCCTGCGGCGGGACGGCAGTCTTGCGAGCTATGTGGTGGACGGGGTCGAGCTGCTCTCCACTCCGCTGCGTCCCCAGATCGCCCGGGCATTGACCGACAACGACCGGTATCTCGGGCTTCCGCCGCTGTTGCAGAAGCTGCTGCGCCCTGCCCGCTGGCTGCGGGCCAACCGGAATATCCGGTCTCAAGCCTCTTCGCTGACCCCAAGCGGTCTGGTCTTTTCCTATACCGCACGGGGGATGAAGCACCTTTCGGTCTGTTATCAGATGGCCGCGGACGGGCGTCTTGCAATCCGGTTCACCGCCGTCGCCCGGCGGCGCGGGCTTCCCCGCGTCGGGCTGACCTTCGCGGCCGCCCCCTGTATGCGGTCGATCCGGTATTTTGGACTGGGCCCGCAGGAGAACTACGTGGACCGGCGCGCCGGTGCGCTGCCCGGGCTGTACAGCTTTTCGGCGGAGACCTTCGGTCATGATTATCTCCACCCGCAGGAGAACGGCAACCGCACCGGAGTTGAGCTGCTGCGGATCTTCGGCGGCGGCCACGCGCTGGAGGTGACCAGCTGCGAGGGCAGCTTTGAGGCGTCGGCTCACCCCTATACCCTCGAGGCGCTCGAGGCGGCGCAGCACGCCGACGAGCTGGACAAATCCGGCCCGCTGACCGTGAACCTCGACGCCGGACAGCGCGGAGTCGGCGGGGACATGCCGGCCATCGCGCTGACCAAGCCCCGTTACCAGCTGAAAAAGAATACGCCGTACACCCTGCAGCTGCTGCTGCGGGGCGAATAATCCGCAAAAAAAGAGGGACTAATGCCCCTCTTTTTTTATTCCGCAGTTGCGGGCCGCAGCCAATGCAGCGCCAGCCCGATTGCCAGGCCGATCAGCGCCGGCACCAGCCAGCCCATGCCCTTGTTGAACAGGGGCAGCAGCTTCTGTGCAACATCCAATAGCACGCCGAGGTGCAGCCGCTCAACCAGCGCGGCGGGCAGCGCCTTGACCAGGTCAAAAACCGCCGCCACGGCGGTAAACGCGGTCACCCAGCGGTAGACCCGCCGGTCCTGTCCGAACAGGTTGCCGCAGAGCGCAAGCAGAATCAGGGTAATCGCCAGAGGATAAAGGAACATCAGCACCGGCAGCGAGCAGGCGATCACCGCGTCGAGGCCGAGGTTTGCGATCAGGAAGGAGACCGTGCAGAAAATAACGGCAAACACCCGATAGCTGATCCGGGGCAGCAGCCCGTGGAAGGTCTCAGCGCAGCTGGTGATCAGTCCGACCGCGGTCTTGAGACAGGCGAGGGTGACCGTCGCGGCGAGGATCAATCCGCCCGCCGATCCAAAATAGTGCCGCGCAACCAGCGCGAGCACCTCGCCGCCGTTTGCGGCCAGAGGATAGACGCCCCGGCTCTGGGCGCCGATCACCGCGAGCGCGAGGTAGATCGCCCCCATCAGCAGGCAGCCGAACGCGCCCGCGCGCACCGTGTTAAAGGCGACCGCGGACGGGCTGCGGACCCCGAGATCCCGGATAACCCCGATGACCACGATGCCGAACGCAAGGCTGGCCAGCGCATCCATCGTGTTGTACCCCTCCAGGAATCCGGCGAAAAACGCCCCATCGGCATAGAGCGGCTGGGGATCGACCGCCGCGACGCTGCCCATCGGAAAGAGCAGCGCTGTAATCGCGAGCAGGCCGAGAAAGATCAGGAATACCGGGGTCAGGATCCGTCCCACCCAGGTGAGAATTTTACCCGGCCAGAGCGAGAACGCCAGCGTCGCGGCAAAGAAAAGCAGCGAGAAGATCGCCAGCGTCCTGCTGCCCGAAAGCCCCATCGGCTCGAGACCGACGGTAAAAGAGACGCTTGCACAGCGGGGAATTGCGAACAGCGGGCCGATGGTCAGATAAAGCGCACAGGTAAAGAAGACGCCATATGCCGGCCCGATCTTGCCGGCCAGTTCGCGCAACCCGCTGACCCGGCTGATCCCCTGTGCGGCAACCCCGAGCAGCGGCAGACCCACACCGGTGATCAGCAGACCCACCGCGGCAATCCAGACCGTCCGCCCCGCCATCTGGCCAAGGTAGACCGGAAAGATCAGGTTCCCTGCCCCAAAAAACAGCCCGAACAGCATCGAGCCCACCAGCGCCGTCTGGCGCAGGTTGAGATTCTTTTTCTCTTTTTGTTCCATCCTGCTCCCCCTTCTCCCGCCTTTGAGTTTCTTCGGCAGGCATGCAATCGCGTTCCCCCTTGTTCTGCGGATGATCATCCACGAGGTAAATTGTTCTCACTATACCTTATTTTTCCGCCGCTGTCACTCTTTTTTTACAAATTTGTATAAAAAAAGAGGACCGAGCCGAAATTTCCAGCCCGGTTCCCCAATATTTTGTTCTTTTAAGGCTGCCCAGGCTGCTTGACCGCGATCAGCGCCTTGATCGGCACCCCGAGCGCGGCAAACTTCTCCTCGTACTCGGTTCGCAGATTCCAGTCCGGTTCCTCCTTGTGCAGGTCGGTGGTCTGGTACCGCAGCGCAAAACCGCAGTCGGCAAAATAGTCCAAGCTTTCCCGGTAGAGCTCCTCGTCATCGGTCTTAAACCAGATCTCCCCGCCCTCTCGCAGAAACTCGCGGTAGTGCATCAGCTGGCGCGGATGGGTCAGCCGCCGCTTTTTGTGACCAAATTTCGGCCAGGGATTGCAGAAGTTGATGTGAATCCGCTCGACCGTGTCCTCCGGTGCAAGATCCGCGTCGATCCATTGAATGTTCAGCGCGGTCAACCGGCAGTTGTTCACCGGCCGGCCGGCGTCGGCATAGGCCTGTTCCACCTTCCGCTTTGCCAGCACCAACACATCGCTGAGATAATCCACCGCCAGATAATTGATCTCGGGGCGGGCGCTCGCGTAGGCCGCCGCATATGCCCCCTTACCGCAGCCCAGTTCAAGGATTAACGGGCGCTGCTCGTCAAATGCCTGCTGCCAACGCCCTCTCCAGCGCTCCGGGTCAGGGATGAAAAAGGGGCAGCCCTCCAGTTCGGGGCGGGCATACGCCTTGTGCCGCATCCGCATGTTATGTTTTCCTCCTGTTTCAACTTTCCGTGTTTTTATGCTTTTATATTTCTAAATGTATTATTCGGTCGCATTGACCTGTGCGATCGCCGCGACCTCCGGCTGGGCGACCGGCTGATCGTTCCAGAACAGCCAGCGATAGCTGTATAAGCCATAGCCGTCCGCACCGGCCGTCCGCAGCGCCGCGATCTGCCGCGCAAGATTTTCGCCGCTTGCCCACTCGGCCTGGTCGTTGCTGCCGCCATCCCCTGCGCCAATCCGATAGGCGCCCAGTCCGACATAGAGCTTTACCCCCTCGGCCCGGGGCAGCGCCAGCCAATCGGCGAGGCAGTTTTCAAACGCAAATCGATCCTGTCCCCCGGCGGTTCGGTAGTCAAATCCCCAATAGATCTGAGGCATCACATAATCGAGGTATCCCTCTTCCTCCATCCAGAGCGCAACATCACTATACTGAATGTTATAATTATTGTCCATATTCCCTTGCGGACTAATGCCAAAGGTCAGCGCGGGGTCGACCTCCTTGACGGCGGCATGGACCGCCCGTACCAAGGCATTGACATTCTCCCGCCGCCAGGCGGCGCGATCGGCGCCATCCGCCAATCGGTCATAGGCAGCCTGATCAAAGCTGTCATCCGCCCCTTCGGGGTAGAAGTAGTCATCGAACTGGATGCCGTCGATCTCGTAGTTCTCACAGATCTCCCGCACCCCGTCTACAATCAGCTGGCGCACCTCTGGAATCGCGGGGTTGTAGTACAGACCGTCTCCCTGTGTAAGTACCCAATCGGCCCGCTCTGGATCAGCCGCAAAGGCCACCGCGGGATTATTCTCCGACAGCTCCGCCGGCATGGAAGCCGAACCGCGGATCCGGTAGGGATTGATCATCCCCTCCAGCCGCAGCGAGCGGCTGTGCGCCTCCTCAATCATTACCGTGAGGGGATCATAGCCGGGATCCTGACCCTGGGTTCCGGTGATCAGATGGCTCCAAGGAAAGAGCGCGCTGTTGTACATCGCATCGGAGAAGGGGCGCAGGTGGGCGATGACGGTGTTTGCCCCCAGCGCCGCAACCTCATCAAATGCGGCGGCAACCGCCTGACGAAAGGCCTCTTCACTCGAGAAATCCATCTGCTGATACTCGAGATAGGTCAGCCAAACCGCGCGGTATTCCTCCTCATCCTCCTGTGCGGTCTGCTGCGGCCGCGTGCCGCTTTCGGCCGGCGCCGACAGCGTTCCTCCGGCAGGCAGCGCCCCCTCGGTGCAGCTGCCGAAGAGCGCCACCCCACAGCCGAGCACCAATATCAGCGCCAACAGCGGAATCAGCGGCCCCCGGCGCATGCGGCTGTCCTTCGCCATCGGTTTCCTCCTTCTCGGCCGCGGTCGGGCCTGTTTGCTCAAAGGGTCGCCTCCCCGGCAAGATCGGCCACCGCGCTGCTGCCGGCCAGCGCGCCGTCTGCCGCTGCGGTGACCAGCTGGCGCAGCGCCTTTTCCCGGGTATCCCCCGCCGCATAGACCCGCGCCAGCGCGGTACGGCAGCTGTCATCTGCAACCAGATAGCCCTGTTCGGTCATCGGCAGCTGGCCGCGGAAAAGCTCGTTGCTCGGGATCAGCCCCACCGCGACAAAGACTGCCGAAACCGGGATTTCGCGATCGGGCGCACCGACGGTACTGTGCAGCAGGATGCTCTCTACCTGCATGTCGCCCCGGATCTCGGCGACCTGCGCGTCGAGCAGGAATTCCACCTTCGGGTTGGACCGCAGCTTGGCGAGTTCGGCCTCGCTGGCCCGGAACCCCTGCCGGCGGTGAATCAGATAGACCTTTTCGCAGCGGGCGGCGAGGTAGAGCGCGTCCTCAACAGCTGTATTGCCGCCCCCAACCACCGCGACGGTCTTGCCCGCAAAAAACGCCCCGTCGCAGGTGGCGCAATAGCTGACCCCGCGCCCGAGCAGCCGGTCTTCGCCGGGGCAGTCCAGCTTGCGGCGGGCTACCCCACCGGCGACCACCACCGCGCGGACCCGATAGGTCTTTTCAGCGGTATGCAGCAGCTTGACCTCGCCCTGCAGTTCGGCAGCGGTCACTTCATCATACAGAATCTCGGCCCCAAAGCCCACCGCCTGCTCATAGAGCGCATTGGCAAAGTCCGCCCCGCTGACCTTGCCCAGCGCGGGATAGTTTTCCACCTCGGGCGAGCTGACGATCTGCCCACCATGAACCTCTCGCTCAAAGCAGACCACCGACAGTCCGCCACGGGCAGCATAGATCGCCGCCGAAAGCCCCGCCGGGCCGGCGCCGATGATACCCAAATCATAATCCAGATTCTTGTTTTCCATTCGATTCCCTCGGTTCCTTCTTCGTCCTTTTTTCTCCGCCTGTGTCAAAAGTCGCGGTTTTTCCCTATTATATCCGCTGGCAGACCACCGCGTCAACGCGCGCCAGGCTTGTTTTTTTCATATTCCAGTATTATAATGTCCCTTTGAACCCTTTTCTTATCCACATCTTCCCGGTGTCAGGCTATGCGCCGGGACAAACGATTATTCCATTTCCAGGGAGGCGTCGTCATGGAACAGGCACAAAATCCACTTGGCACCCAGCCGATCGGCCGTCTGTTGCTTCGCCTGGCGGTCCCAACCGTCATTGCACAGCTGATCAACGTTCTCTACAATATTGTCGACCGAATTTATATCGGCAATATTCCGGAAACCGGCGCGATGGCGCTGACCGGTCTTGGCATTACCTTTCCGATCCTGATGATCGTCTCGGCCTTTGCCGCCTTTGTTGGAATGGGCGCCGCCCCGCTGGCCAGCATGCGGATGGGGGCAGGCAAGGACAAAGAGGCCGAGCAGATCCTCGGTGCGAGCTGCCTGTTGCTGCTGATTCTCTCAGTCGTTCTGACAGCGGTCATCTTTGTGTTCAAGGTGCCGCTGCTCTATCTTTTCGGCGCTTCGGACAACATCATCGGTTACGCCGACGACTACATCACCATCTACCTGCTGGGCACCGTTTTCGTCATGCTCGCGCTGGGTCTCAACGCCTTTATCAGCGCACAGGGTTTTGCCACTACGGCGATGGTCAGCGTGCTGATCGGCGCTGTGTGCAACATCATCCTTGATCCTGTTTTCATCTTCCTGTTTGATATGGGGGTTCAGGGCGCGGCTCTGGCAACCATCCTCTCGCAGGCGATCAGCGCAATCTGGATCGTTCTCTTTTTGGTTGGCAAACGCACCCGGCTGCGGATCCGGTGGGAGAATATGCGGCTGCCCCCGCGGTTAATCGGTTCCATCCTTGCGCTGGGCATCTCTCCGTTCGTGATGCAGTCGACCGAGAGTCTGGTCAACATCGTCCTCAACCGAGGGCTGCAGAACTATGGCGGCGACCTGTATGTGGGCACCCTCGCAATCATGACCAGTCTGTTGCAGTTCATCACGCTGCCCGGACAGGGAATCGCACAGGGCGCACAGCCGATTATCAGCTATAACTTCGGTGCAGGCAAGCCCGATCGGGCAAAAAAAGCCTTCCGGCTGCTGCTCACCGTGGTCTTTTCCTTCACCACCATCAGCTGCCTGCTGCTGGTCTTCTTCCCCTCCGTTTTCGCCCGGGTCTTCACCTCTGACGCTGCGCTGCTGGGACTGACGAGCGACGTCATGCCGATCTACTTTGCCGGTATCTGGGCCTTTGGTCTTCAACTCGCCTGTCAGATCACCTTTCTCTCGCTGGGTCAGGCTAAAATCAGCCTTTTCCTCGCGCTGCTGCGAAAGGTCTTCTTGCTCATTCCGCTGGTCCTTATCCTGCCCCACTTTTTCGGGGTTATCGGCATCTACTGGGCCGAACCGATCGCCGATATGGTCTCGGCATTTACTGCGTTCGGGTTGTTCCTTGCCAGCCGCAACCGGATTTTTGAACAAAAGGAATAATTGGGGCCGGAGCGGCAACGCTCCGGCTTTTTCCTTTGCCGGCAGCGCATTTGTGTGTTACAATAGAAATAGAAATTCACAGGGAGGGATGCGCGATGTCGGAAGCTGTCTTTTATTATCGAAATCCTGCGGCACCCCGCCCCAACCGGCCGCCGATCCTCGGCACCTGCGCGATTGTCCAGTACAAGGACACCTATCTGATGGAGAGCCGGGCAGACAGCGACCGCTGGGCCTTCATCGGCGGTGCGATGGAACCGGATGAAAGTCTGGAGGATTGTATTCTGCGGGAAATTCGCGAGGAGACCGGGTTGGTCATTCCCTCCTCGCAGGTGCAGTTTGTCGGGGTCTACTCCGACCCCAGCCGAATTGCAGCCTACCCGGACGGCAATATCGCCCGGATCATCAGCGCCGTCTACTGGATTACGCTGCAGCAAGAACCGGTTGTTCGCTGCAGCAGCGAATCCAAACAGCTGGCTTTTCTCACAATGGAACAGCTGGCCCCCCTTGCGGTGGCCGAGACCCAGCTGGACATTCTGAGCGATTTTATCGAGGCATTGCTCTGATCTACGAACAAGGGCCCGGATCCTGTGATCCGGGCCCTCTATTTTTTCTTGGTCGGCAACTCAGACCTTTTCTCCCAACCGCAGCGCAAGGAATCCAGCCGCCAGCTCAACACACCGGTCCTGACCCAGCGCCGCCGAGTCGAGACAGAGATCATAGTGCCCGGCGTCCCGCCAGTCACTACCGGTGAAGGTGCGGTAATAGTTCGCCCGCCGCTTATCCACCCGCGCAATCTCCTTGCGGGCAGCATCCTCACTCAGGTTGTGCCGGCGCATGATGGTGGCAACCCGCTCCTCGAGCGGGGCATGGATAAAGATCCGCACCGCGTTTTTATGATCCTTAAGAATGTAATCAGCGCACCGCCCGATAATGACACAGCTCTCGGTGCGGGCCAGCTCAAGAATAATCCGTGCCTGATACCGGAACAGGTTCTCGTTGGAGACAAAATCGTCCCGATCCGGAGGAATCACCTCACCCCGGAAGGCGTCCTGCGCCACACGGAACAGCCGGGTGCGCCGCGCGTCCTCGTCCGCTTTGGCGAACAGCTGCTCGCTGATTCCGCTCTCATCCGAGGCCAGCCGCAGCAGGTCTCGATTGTAAAAGGGCACCTTGAGCCGGTCGGCCAGCTTCTCTCCGATAACCCGGCCCCCGCTGCCATTTTCCCGCGCGATGGTTACAACGAATCGTTCCATGAGCGTCCCTCCTTCAGGGGTCCTTATTCCCCGCCGCGATCCGCGCGCGGGGTTTTTGTCTTTCCTGATTTCAGTATAAATGCTTTTGCGCGCAAAATCAATGACAGGCGCAATTTTTCTCCTTTTCCACTTCTTCTCCACCGCAAAATTGCATAGGTTGGAATGGGGGTGAATGGCGTGGAAACGATTTTCAGCGAGTTGATCCGACCGGAACTGCTGGCAATGGTGCCGGCGCTCTGCTTTTTCGGAACGCTGCTCAAACGCTCGGACGCGGTGGCCGACGAGCGGATCCCCCGCATCCTCGGAGTGTCAGGGATCCTCGTTGCCGCAGTCTGGGTTTTCGGGCAGGATACCCCGCGCAGCCTGCCGCAGATTCTGAACGCAGTCTTCACCTCGCTGGTACAGGGGCTGCTCTGTGCGGCGGCGAGCGTTTACCTGCATCAGCTGGTACGCCAGCGGCAAAAACAGCGGACAAACCGCTGAACACCGCGCATTAAAAGAGGGTCGGGCCTGTGTTGGGCCCGACCCTCCTGCCGTTATTTTAGTGCTCCTCAAGATACCGCGCCGCACAGTAGGCATAGATTGCCGCACCGGTCGGCAGCACCGCCTCGTCAACCACCATGCCGGGATGGTGCATCCCGCAGGCATGGCCCTGCGCCACGCTGCCCGCGCCAAGGTGCAGATAGACCGAGGGCACCTGCTCGGCGATAACGGTAAAGTCCTCGCTGCCGGACATCCCGGTGAGTACGGTTACTGAGTCCTGACCCAGCAGCTCACGGCAGTAACCGCCGACGGTATCGCACATCCGCTCCTCGTTGTAAAGGGAGGGCATGCCATAGACAAACTCGACCTCGGCGTTGCCCCGGAAGGTCGCGGCTACCGACTCGCTGATCTCCTTGACCCGCTGTTTCAAAAATGCCCGTTTTTCCCTCGAATCCGACCGGACCGAAGCCTCCAGCACACAGCTTCCCGACATCGTGTTGCAGCTGCTGCCGCCGTTGATCATCCCAACCAGCACCACCGCCTGGTCGGCGCAGGAAACCTCCCGCGCAAGGATCTCCTGCAGCGCGATGACGATATGTGCGGCGATATTGATCGCATCCACCCCGTCCTGCGGACTTCCGCCGTGGGCATTTTTGCCATTTACGGTAATCCGAACCGCATCTCCCGAATAGGTCGCACAGCCCGGCTTGTAAGCGATCTGTCCAACACGGCTGCTCTCGCCGCCCCCGACAAACAGATGCATCGCCAGCGCGGCGTCGACCTTCGGATTTTCAAGGATACCGGCCGCCAGCATATCCGCTGCGCCGGCAAGCTTTTCCTCGGCGGGCTGGAACATCAGCTTGACCCGGCCTTTCAGTTCTCCCTCGCTCTCCTTGAGCAGCTTTGCCGCAGCCAGCAACATCGCGGTGTGGCAGTCATGCGCGCAGGAGTGGCAGTTGCCGTTGGTCGCCGCAAAGGGCAGCCCCGTCTCCTCCGCCATCGGCAGCGCGTCCATATCGGCTCTCAGCAGCAGTACCGGTCCCGCTCCCGCGCCGATCAGGCAGCTGATTCCCGCTTTGCCCACCCGCTCGGGCGAAAGGCCATAGCTTTTCAGTTCCCGCTCAACCAGCGCGAGGGTCTTTTCCAGGTCAAATCCAGTCTCTGCAAAGCCGTGCAGCGTACGGCGATTTTTCAAAATTTCCTCTTTCATCTCGAGCGCTTTTGCCTTGTAGTCCGTCATCTCAAAATCCCCTTTCTCATCTGTGGGTTGCTCTCTCATCTATATCACAAATCTGTCATCGCGGGCCGCCATCGCCGTTTTCGCCGGCACGAAAAGCCGTTTGCCCGCCGCCGGATCCACTCCTGCATCGCCGCCCGCCTCCTCTCTTTTTTCCCAAAATAAAAAAGCAGCTCTTGCCCCTATCATGGGACAAAAGCTGCTGCTTCTGCGGTACCACCCAAATTGACGCTCACGCGCCCACTCGCTGCACACCATCATGTGCTCCCCTCGGATAACGGGCGGGGTTCCCGTCCCACGCTACTGCAATGCTGGTTCACGCGGCCCTCACAAGTCCATTCAGTCCGGTGTTTGCCGCCGCGGTTCCACCCCCCGCAGCTCTCTGGCAGGCGCGCTGCCGGACCTACTTACCCTTGCTCATCGGTTTGGCTGATTTGTTGATCATTATATGCGGTTTGTTCTGGATTGTCAAGTGGCGGCTGAGGATTTTTTCTGTGCCGCTCGCCGGATAAGCTGCTCCCTTGATGGACGGATTTGCAAGGCCCGCAGCCGTTCTTTGTCCTTTCATTGCTTTTAGAACAGCCGCCTCCTTATGAATTTCTCAATTCAAACCCTGCTCAGCGTCAACACAAAAGCCGCCGATCCGAAGATCAGCGGCTTTTGTTTGGTGGGCCTTCAGGGATTCGAACCCGGGACCGATCGGTTATGAGCCGAGTGCTCTGACCAGCTGAGCTAAAGGCCCCCTTGTCTTGGAACTTATATATTATACACAAAAACGATGCTCGGTGCAAGTCATTGTGCCATGAATCCTTTTCACCGGTTTGTCACAATCCTTTCCATTTTTAACCATCCTTTCCCCCCTTTTTTCACACACCAGATTTCTAAAATAAGTCTGTGTTCGATACTTGGAGAAAAGAGGAACCAAGATGGAAAAAAGCACTTCCATACAGCGCGGACCCCGCGCCTTTTTGTCGCGGATCTTTGGTCTGCTCAAGCGTTTTTTCTGCCGCACCGGGCAGTTTATAAAACGTCACAAGGCGTTTTCTGCGCTCGCGGTACTGGCAGTCGCGGCGGCCGGTTTTTGGGGCAGCCGGGCGCTGTTCACCCAGCCCACACAAACACCGGCGGGCAGCAATATCGTTCGCACTACAACGCTGCAGCGCACCAGTCTGGAGGACGCAATTTCAGCCACCGGCACCGTTGAGAGCGGGTCGGTCAGCAATGTCACCACCTCCCTCAAATATACCGTGCGCGAGGTGCCGGTACAGGTTGGAGATACCGTATCCGAGGGAGACATTATCTGTGTGCTGGATACCTCGGAGCTTGAGGATCAGATCGAAAAGGCCAAAGAATCCCTTTCCGAGACCGCTGAGCAGGCGCAGTCCAATTACGACCAAGCGCTTGCCAGCTTCCAGACAGCCAGCGACGAGGCCGCGCAGGCTGAAGCTGCCTACGCCTCGGCGCAGACGGCTTATAACACCGCTTTGACAAATTTCCAAAACGCGCAGTCCACCGTCAGCGCGCTGCAGGACGCCTATGATGCCGCGCAGGCAAAGGCGGATGCCGCGGCGGCCGCGGTTGCGGAAAAGCTGAACGCCTACACCGCCGCGAAGGCTGCCGGCACCGGCGTCGAGGAGGCGCTTGCCGCCCTCAACGCGGCGAACCAGACCTATGAGGGCTGTGACTGGGGCGGCGTTGGAACCGGAGGGTTAAAGGCGGAAGCGGAAGCGGCACTCTCCGCTCTCAATAGCGGCAAAAGTCTGTGCGGTTACAATGAACTGGAACAGGCGCTGAACACCGCCCTCAATGCGACGGTCGGCAGCGCGGTCACCGACAGCGTTGTCGCGACGATTCAGGACACCAATGCACTCAATGTAGCAATCACCGTCGAGGAGTACGACATTGCCAGTCTCGAGGTCGGCCTGCCGGTGATCATCACCAGCGATGTGACCGGCGAAACAGAAATCAACGGAACCCTGACCCAGATCTCCCGCACCGCTTCTTCCAGCCAGATGGGCAGCAGCTCGGGCGGTTTTGCCTGCGAGGTTACGGTTGATGACGCTGACACCGGCCTGTTGATCGGGGTCAGCGCGAAGGTTGAGATCTATCTCTCGGTCACCGAGGATGTCTTCACGGTCCCGATTGACGCGGTCGGCACCGATGAAGAGGGCAACAGCGTTGTCTATGTCCGCAGCGGCGAGGGGGTCGATGCCGAATTTGAACCGGTGGTCGTCACCACCGGAGCCGAGAACGACTACTATATCGAGATCTCCTCCGACAAACTCGAGGAAGGGATGATCGTCCGCGCCAGCGCCAACGCTGAAGAGGCAACCATTGGCTCCTCCGGCGAGGAAGATGTCGCCTCGGATGCTTCCGGGACGAACTTCTCCTTCGGCGGTATGGCCGGCATAGCCGGCGTCGGTGAGGCGCCCAGCGGCGGCGAGATGCCCAGCGGCGGCATGGGCGGCGGACGGATGGGGGGCTGATCAGATGAGCCTGCAATCCAGCGACCGCCAGCTATCGGCAATCCGCAACCGTAAGATCGGCTTTGTCTTTCAGACCTTTAACCTGATCGGCCGCACCAATGCACAGAAAAATGTCGAACTGCCGCTGCTGTATGCCGGCGTCTCCGCTCGGCAGCGCACAGTCCGGGCAAAAGAGCTGCTCGAGATGGTCGGGATGAGCGACCGGGCAAAGCACCAGCCAAATGAGCTCTCGGGCGGTCAGAAACAGCGGGTAGCCATTGCCCGGGCAATGGCCTGTAACCCGGCGCTGCTGCTGGCCGATGAGCCGACCGGGGCGCTGGACAGCCAAACCAGCCGCACCGTGATGGATTTATTCCACCGACTGCATCGACAGCAGGGCAAGACGATTGTCCTCACCACCCACAACCCTGCGCTGGCACAGGAATGTGACCGGATTCTGACGCTGCAGGACGGGCGGGTTGTCGATGAGCGAAAGGGGGCTGGTGGTCATGGGGCTGCTTGATAATATCCGCCTCGCCTTTGCCAGCCTCTGGGCGGGCAAGATGCGGGCGCTGCTGACCATGCTGGGCATCATTATCGGCATCGGCTCGGTCATCGCGATTCTCACCGTCGGCGATTCGCTGACCGGCAGCATCAATGATTCGATGCAGGGGCTCGGGGTCAGCAACATCACCGTCAGCCTGACCGAAAAAACCGAAGAGGAAACCGAGCAGGCGAATGCCGCCGGGGTTCGTACCCGAATCTTCGGACCCAGTCAGCCGGCGGATGAGGACCTGATGACCGATGAGATGATCGAGGAGTACCGCGCCCTGTTTGGCGATCGGGTCGCCGCGGTCTCGCTGACCGAATCCCTCGGCAGCGGCACAGCCGAATCAGGCGACATCATCGGTATTCTGCTTGGTCTTCTGCTGGGCGGATGGGCCGCCGATCTGCTGGGATATGCGGTTCGCCCATCGGTTTCTGCGATGCTCGGTTCTGCTGGTTTTTCGATGCTGATCGGCATCTTTTTCGGATACTACCCCACCAGCAAGGCGGCAAAACTTAATCCGATCGACGCGCTTCGATACGAATAATGCCAAAAACAAACGCCATCCGAAAAAATTCGGATGGCGTTTGTTCTTTCAGTTCAGATAACTCGCACAGTACTCATCCAGCGTGATTCCGAGACGATCAATCTCCTGCGCTGTCTCAACGCCGACATACCGGATATGCCACTCCTCGGTCATATAACCGGTGATCTGTTCGGTTCCGGGCAGATAGTGCAGCACGAACCCGTACTCAGCCAGATGCTCTTTTGCCCATGTATACTCCGCCGTCTGGCCAAAATCGGTGTAGGACAGGATGCCGTTGCAGATGTCCATCGCAAGTCCGGTCTGATGTTCCGAAAATCCGGGCCGCGCGCTGTAGGTATCTGCTGCCGCCTGTCCGTCCCGCGCGACATAGTTGTTGTAGAGTTGTTCCTGATAGCTGTAACTGCGGTAGCCCGACTGCCCCAGGATCGTGTACCCCTCCGCCGCCGCCCCCGCACAGAGTTGCTCGAATGCCGCAGCTGCCTCGGCCCTCAGATAGAGGTTCTTCCCGCCATTGCAGTATGCCGATGAGATCGCCACAAGGTCCGCCGGCTCATATCCGTCCGGCAGCTGATGATATTTGTTGCAGAGCACCAGCAGATGATCCGGATCGGCAATCGTCTCAACCTCGGTATAGAACGGCCGATCAAGCCCGATATTGACATAGCTGACCACCTGCTGTGCCGCAAGATCCGGGTTCTGCTCCGCATAAGCCGCATAGCGCTCCGTATTCTCGGCCCGGTATCCGGTCACATCCGCATACGGATCGGGCTCCGGCGTCGGTTCGGGCGTCGGGGTCGGCGTCGCTGCTGGGGTGCTGACCGGGCTTGGCGTTGGCAAGGGGGCTGAGATGCTGTCCTGCGTGCCGCAGCCGGCCAGCAGCGCCAGAACCGCTGCGAGTAAAATCAAAAGATAGCGTTTTTTTCTCATTGTCCGATTCCCTCAAACCTTCCAGCGGCAGCCGCAGTCCTGACAAACCGCATAGCTCGCCGTTTTGCTCTTTCTGCCCCGCAGCAGCATGAACAGCGCAATCCAGCCGATCACCGGCACAAACAGCAGAATAATGTAAAGCAGCACCGAAAAGCATCCCCGCTTTTTCAGCTCGGACACCGCCTGTATCTGTATCCTGTTTCCTCCGCATCTCGGACAGGTCATTCGCAGTCCCCCTTGTCTTTTTATTTTCAGCCTTTTACAATGAAACCAAAGATGATGGTTTTATTTTACACCGCCTTATCAAAAAAATCTTCGCTTTTTTCTGAATTTTTCGCCGTGGGGGGAGATTTTGTGAAGAAATCGCTGTGCCTGTTGCTCGCCGTCTGTCTATTCGGTCTCATCGCGTTCCGGCTATGGAACAGCCGGGAAGACGATGGCCCGATCCCGGTTGTCATCGACGCCGATCCCGGTATCGACGATGCCTTTGCGCTGATGGCGGCCGCTGCCAGCGACCGGCTCGAAATTCTCGGCATCACGACGGTGCACGGAAATGTCAGCCTCGCCAAGACCTCGATCAGCGCCCTTAAACTCGCCTGCTGGCTTGGTATTGACTGTCCGGTGGCGATTGGGGCGGAATTGTGCGCTGGACTGCAGTACCTCCGATGCGATCTTCGTCCATGGGGCCAACGGTCTTGGCAATGTTTCGCTGCCCGCACCGACCCGGGAATTTGACGAACGGTCGGCAGTCGAGCTGCTGCATGACGCCGCCGTGGAAGCAAAGGGCGACCTGCGGATCCTCGCGATCGGCCCGTTGACCAACATCGCAACCTGGATGACCGAATATCCGCAGGACATCGAGCTGATCGATTCAATTACCGTGATGGGCGGCTCACAGGGAAACGGCAATACCTCGACCTATGGTGAGTTCAACGCCTATGCGGATCCAAAGGCTGCCGGCATCGTCTATGGCAGCGGGGCACCGATCACAATGGTGGATTACTCGATCACCCAGTACAACTATGTCGCTACCGACACGCTGCACCAGTCGGTCTATCCCAACAACTTCTGCTAAAATTTCTAAAATCAGTCGCTGGAATTCCTATTCATTGGTTATGAAAGTTTATTGACAATTCATTTCGCTGTCCAAAGGAAAAGTGAAATTCAGGGCTCTGGCAGGACTATATTGAGGAATAATAGAATTTATGTTATTCTAGCTGTTCCAATGTTTGATCAGCCAAATGATAACCACAGCGTAAAAAATAACCTCAATAATATTAAATACCATGTCAAGTGTCATATTGTTGACATAACCCATAAAAACAGATATCATAAATTTGGTGGCGATAAGAACTATTCGTTGGAGCGTTTGGTTCTTGTCGCCGTTTCTTTTTTATGGGTATATCCTTCACCTCCATTTCTTAAATTATAGCTGTTAGTTTCTTGTGATGTTTCCAAACCCTAAAGGCATTTTCAACCCTCTTGACAAACTAAAAAGTTGAAAAATTAGATATAAATAAAAAGCCCGAAGATCAAAAGATCTTCGAGCTTTTTTTGGCTCCCCCTGTTGGGCTCGAACCAACGACCCTGCGGTTAACAGCCGCATGCTCTACCGACTGAGCTAAGGAGGAATATTGATTGGTACTTTCTTATTATAACACGGTTTTTTCGGTTTTCAAGTATTTTTTTCATTACCAGTCCGCGACCGAAAAATCGTACTCATCGGAGAGGTCGACCGGCTGACAGGTAAAGCGGTCAACCCGCGCAAACCGCGGTCCGCGCTGCATTGCCTCGACAAACTGCTCCACCGCATCTTCGGTTCCCTGTGCTTCGGCTTCAAGATCGCCGTCCGCCCGGTTGTGAACCCATCCGGTCAGGCCAAGCCGGCGCGCGGTGTAAACGGCAAAATACCGAAAACCGACCCCTTGTACCGATCCGCCGACCCGAAGATAGACCCGACGCACATCGATTCCCTCCCATGCTGAACGATTGTAATGTATTATAGCACGGCGCGCGGGCTGTGACAATGAAAAAGGCCCGCCGGCGGCGGGCAAAATCAGAATGAGGGATGCTCTCGGTATATTCAGCTGTACTGCCAGCAGCCATTGTTGCGGATACCTGTGCTGTTTGAACTGGGACTCGCGGTGTTGGTGCTCTGTTTGGAACGCAGCGCCGAAGCTGCGTTCCACCCAGCGTCGCTCGTCGGGGTGACCAGGTGCACGTTCCCCTCCCCAAGAGGTTCGCTCGGCTCTGGAATAGAGGAGCGCTCGATCGGATTGGGTGCCTCGGGCTGGGGGATACGCACCGTCCAGAGCGGCGCGTTTTCCGCCTCCTGCACGAGGTCTGCCGGGGATTGCGGTTCAGCTTCTTCCGGCACCGGCGAGGAATCCGGCTCCTCTGCCAGATCCTCCGGCCGCTCAAACAACTCGGCGGACGGCGTCTTTTCGACGGGGCAGTAGTCCGCCGGCAGATCAGCACAGGTCGGGAGATCCCTCACAGGATCGGGGGGAGGCGGTTTCCTCCTCCCAGCTCAGCTCAATGAGACTCTCCAGCTTGAGGGCGAGGACGATCTGGGACATCATCGCGTCCCGCACCATCCGACGCGCACTCTCGTTGACCCGATAGATCTCCTCGACAGCGAAGGGCTCATCTCCCTCCCGCAGTGTGCCCAGCGCCATCTGGATCTTTTCTCCCTCGGCATTGAGCAGATGTGCGAGACTGAGCTCTTCCATCCCAATCGCGGCGAGGATCGCGTTGATCCCGCCATCGCGGTCAATTTGAACATCCGGTAAATTGGGCATCGACATGTTTCCGTCCACCTCACAGGTAAAATTGCCTCTCCGCCGGAAAACCGGGGAAAAGCGGAAAGCGCGCGCCTTCCGCCGGGCTACTTTCATTTTATGCGGCTGTCGTGTTTTCTGACCTGATTTGGCGCAAATTGACCACAAAAAGTTCGTTGCTCTCGAAAAAAAGAGCTGCAATTTTTAATAATTTGTAAAATGCGAAGCCGATGCTCTTGATTTTATTTGATGAAGAGATTATAGTATAAATAGTTAGCACTCAATACATTTGAGTGCTAAAAACAATTCTGTCAAGATTTTATTTTGCATAAAGGATGCGATGTACTATGGCGAAAAAACAGTTTAAGGCAGAATCCAAGCGGCTGCTTGAGTTGATGATCAACTCGATTTATACCAACCGGGAAATCTTCCTGCGGGAGCTGATCTCGAATGCGAGCGACGCGACCGATAAGCGGTACTACAATGCACTCAAGGAAGGGCAGACCGGCTTGAACCGGCAGGATCTGACCATTGATCTTGCGGTCGACCGCGAGGCTCGGACCCTGACCATCAGCGATCACGGTTGTGGTATGACCAAGGAGGAGCTGGAAAAGAACCTGGGCACCATCGCTAAGAGCGGTTCGCTTGAGTTCAAGCGGGAGAACGCGGATGCCAAGGAGGATCTGGACATCATCGGCCAGTTCGGCGTCGGTTTTTACGCGGCGTTTATGGTGGCAAAGCGGGTCGAGGTTACCAGCCGCGCGCAGGACAGCGATGAGTGCTGGTGCTGGGTCTCGGATGGCGCGGACGGCTATACCGTGAACCCGGCGCAGCGGGAGGGCTGCGGCACCACCATTTTGCTCACCCTCAAGGACAATACCGAGCAGGACAACTATGATGAATTCTTGCAGGAATACCGGCTGCGTTCGATCGTGAAGAAGTACTCGGATTATATCCGCTATCCGATCCGGATGCCGGTGGAAAAGTCCCGGATGGTGGAGGGCAGCGATAAGGACGCCGAGGGCAAGGAGAAAACCCCGGAGTACGAGAGCTATACCGAGGTCGAGACCCTCAACAGCATGGTGCCGATCTGGAAAAAGAAGAAGAGCGAGGTCGACAAAGAGGAGTATAACCGCTTTTATAAGGATAAGTTCTACGACTTTGAGGATCCGCTGCGGGTGATTACCTCCTCCACCGAGGGCCTGGCCACCTACAACGCGCTGCTCTTTATCCCGTCCCACGCGCCCTACAACTATTACAGCCGGGATTTTGAGAAAGGGCTGCAGCTTTATTCCAGCGGTGTGCTGATCATGGACAGATGCGCCGATCTGCTGCCTGACCATTTCAGCTTTGTGCGGGGCATTGTGGACAGCCAGGATCTCTTGCTGAACATCAGCCGCGAGATGCTGCAGCATGACCGGCAGCTCAAGCTGATCGCCGGCAGTCTGGAAAAGAAGATCAAGAACGAGCTTGAGCTGATGCTCAAAAATGATCGGGAGAACTATGAGAAGTTCTTTGGCGAATTCGGGCTGCAGCTGAAATACGGTATCTATTCCAGCTATGGCGGAACCAAGGAGCTGCTGGCGGATCTGCTGCTCTACACCACCTCGGCAGAGAAGAAGTACGCGACGCTGCGCGAGTATCGCGACCGGATGAAAGAGGGGCAGAAGTATATCTATTATGCCGCCGGCGAGAGTGTGGCCAAACTGGATGTGCTGCCCCAGAACGAGCGGCTTAAGGAGCAGGGCTATGAGGTCCTGTACCTGACCGACGATATCGATGAGTTTACCCTCAAGGTCATGCGGGAGTATGACGGGGTGGAGTTCCGCTCGACCTCCGACGACGATCTCGGTCTGGACAGCGAGAGCGAGAAGGAAGAGATCAAAAAGCTCAACGAGGACAACAGCGAGCTGCTCGGCAAGATCAAGGAAAACCTCGGTGACCGGGTGGCGAGCGTCGTCTTGACCAGCCGGCTCAAGAGCTATCCGGTCTGTCTGACCGCGAAGGGACAGATCAGCCTGGAGATGGAAAAGGTTCTCAACGCAATGCCGAATGTGCAGGAGAACCAGGTCAAGGCACAGCGGGTGCTTGAGATTAATGCCCAGCACCCGGTATTTCAGGCGTTGACCCGTCTGTGGCCGGATCAGCCCGATAAGCTGCGGGATTATACCGAGATTCTCTATACGCAGGCGCTGCTGATCGAGGGGCTGCCGGTTGAGGATCCGGTGGCCTATACCAACGCGGTCTGTGGCCTGATGACCGGCGAGAATTCATTATAAGTCAGAGAAACTGTGGGGGCTGCGGTGCTGTATGGCACCGCAGCCCCTTTTGTCGAACCTGCGCGAATTTTCTCATCCTCCGGCGGAAGAAGCGGATAAAAACTCCGGCCGCAGGGCAGAATAGGAACGAGGTGATGAGGATGCAGGATCTGGAATGTTTTGATCCGCGGATGCGGGAATATTTTAAGACGCTGCCGGCCGATGTGCAGAATACGGTGCTTTACAGCCGCAGCAGGGTGGAGGACCTCGACGGCCTGAAGGCGCTTGCCGAAAAAACGATCCGGCTCTATGAGGGCTGAGGAGGCGGGGGAATGGGGAAGAACGAAAGAGAAGTCGTTCATCTGGACCGATTTTACCGGTCCAATACCGAGTTGCGGGATTATTATCAGACGCTTCCAGGGCCGGTGCAGTTACAGCTTTGCCGGGCAGCAGGGCCGATTACGACGCTGGGAGAGTTGCAGTCGGCAGCCGAACAGCTGCGCCGCGCGATGGCGGAGTGAAAATAAAAACTGGGACAGATCCAAAAGATCCGTCCCAGTTTTTTATTCGGTTTAGGTTTCGACGGGCAGGGGATAATCCGAGATGCGGATGACATCGAGGTGACCGACCGGCCGTACGGGTTCCGATGCGGTGATCTTCAGCCGCAGGTAGAAATCTACCGGTGCATAGAAGATAAAGCTGTTCGCGACGCTGATCGCCGCCGTGGAGATTTTGCTCTGGGCGGTAAAGGCATAGATCCCTTCATCCGATACACCAATCACAGGCGTGATTTTGAGATAACCGCCTGCGCTGACGGTGGCGCTTGCCGAAAAGCTGAACTGGTAAACGCCGCCTTGGGCCAGCTTGAGGGTCATATTGTCAGACTGGAGGCTGATGTCCCCGCCGCCGCTGAAATAGGGATAGAAAGAGAGATTTTGATCGCTCTCATAGCATTGATCATAAAAGACAAACTGGGCATAGGGAATACTGCCACCGGCAGGGCCCATCGGGCCTTCGGGACCCATCGGGCCTTCGGGACCCATCGGGCCTTCGGGGCCCATCGGGCCTTCGGGACCCATCGGGCCTTCGGGGCCCATCGGACCTTCGGGACCCATCGGGCCTTCGGGGCCCATCGGGCCCTCGGGACCCTGCGGTCCCTCAAAGCCCATCGGACCTTGCGGTCCGGCGGGCCCCTGTGCGCCCGCGGGTCCGGTAAGGCCGGTTTCACCGGCAGGTCCCCGCTCGCCCTGCGGACCCTGTGGGCCGGCAGGCCCCTGTGCACCGGCTGGCCCCTGGGGGCCCTGCGGGCCCATCGGGCCACTCTCGCCCTGCGGCCCGGGATACCCGCGCAGTCCCATCGGACCTTCGGGACCCATCGGACCTTCGGGACCCATCGGGCCTTCGGGACCCATCGGACCTTCAGGACCCATCGGACCCTCAGGACCCATCGGACCTTCGGGACCCATCGGACCTTCGGGACCCACCGGACCTTCAGGACCCATCGGACCTTCGGGACCCATCGGACCTTCGGGACCCATCGGACCTTCGGGGCCCATCGGACCTTCGGGGCCCATCGGGCCGGTCTCTCCCATGGGCCCCTGCGGTCCGGGACAGCCGCGGTCCCCCTTGGGGCCTTGCGGCCCCATTGGACCCTCAGGTCCTACCGGGCCGACCTCTCCCATGGGACCCTGCGGTCCGGGACAGCCGCGATCTCCTTTCGGTCCTTGTGGTCCGGGACATCCGGGTTCGCCCTTGGGACCCTGTGGCCCGGGGCAACCGGGACATCCGGGCTCCCCCTTAGGACCTTTGGGCCCCATCGGTCCGGGACATCCGGGTTCGCCCTTGGGACCCTGCGGCCCGGGACAACCGGGACATCCGGGCTCTCCCTTGGGACCTTTGGGCCCCATCGGTCCGGGACAGCCGGGGCAGCCTCGGTCTCCTTTTGGACCCTGTGCGCCCATCGGTCCGGCGGGGCCGGGTTCTCCCTGTGGTCCAACAGGCCCCTGCGGCCCGGGAATGGGGCAGTGGGTTTCCTGCTGAGGGCAGCACTTTTGCTCTCCTTGCTCGGGACAGGGAGAAGTACACCCGGGGCAGACGTCTTCACCGCCCATTCCAAATAAAAATCTGGACATAAGTCACTCCCATTTCCGCGGTATCGAGCCGATGCAGACGGCACGATATCGCGGTACCGCTTTTTCGGCAAGCGGTCGGCCAAATCTTTGCGGCAGAACACATTGTGTTCGCCCTACCTTATGCCAGCCGAAAGCCGGATGTGCGGGGAAACGTTCCCTTTGTTCCGGCATAGAATGGGGTGCGCTCGATGCAAAAAGGAGGGAGCCTATGGCTTTTTATGGGATTGACGTCTCCTACTACGCGGGGACGATCGATTGGCAGAAGGTCAATCAAAACGGACCGGATTTCTGCTTTGTTCGGGTGGGGTACATCAACGGAGACGGTACCATCACGATGGACAGCGAGTTCGAGAACAACATGAATGGGATTGCGGATACCTGCATTGATGCAGGACTCTATCTTTACAGCTATCTGCGCACCACGCAGGCGGCAGCGGAGGCGGCGGACCGTTTCATCTCAATCGCGCAGGCCTATCATTTGACCATGCCGCTCGTGCTGGATCTGGAGGATCTGAACGTCTACGGCACCTTGGGCAGGGAGCTGACCACCGAAATCGCTCAGGTCTTTCTGGGCAGGGTGTGGGATGCGGGCTATTACCCGATGCTGTACAGCAACCCGAACTTCGTAAACCTCTATCTGGATATGGATCAGCTGTCGGCGTATGATTTCTGGGTGGCGGATTACCGCTCTTGGATCGGCTATCAGGGGGCTTACACCATCTGGCAGTACACCGATCAGGGGGTGATTGACGGAATCGGGCAGCGTGTAGATCTCGACATCGCCTACCGGGATTATCCCGCCCTGATCAAGAGCGAGGGGTACAATCACCTGCCGGCGTGGATGCGGATTTTGCCGGGCAGCCGGGTGCGGATCCGTTCCACGGCGGCGTATTATGCGAACAGCACCGTCGCGATCCCTCCCTGCGTGCGCGGGTCGGATTACACGGTGCTGAAGGTGTGCGGCAGCACGGCGCTGCTCAGCTGTATCCACTCCTGGGTGCGGCTGCAGGACCTCGAGCTGATCTCGGGCCCGGCAGACTGAGAAAAAAAGCGGATTCCTTTCGGAAAAAGGAATCCGCACAGAACAAAAGCAGACAAAAAAATCCCGCAGACTGCAACGCAGCTGCGGGATTT
>CALXBG010000013.1 GCA_944386485.1 uncultured Pygmaiobacter sp.
CGGCTCCGATGTTCAGCTCATGGCGGTGTTCCTGTCCCTTGCGCCACGACTTGCCAACTGTCACATGGCCGTATGCGCGGGGCGTGCTCTGGATGGTGATGATGGGTTCTTCCAGTTGCCCATCGAAGTATTTGGCATTCAGCGCCCGGAACATCTTTTCAAGGTAGCCAGCGGTTCGGGAAGTCTTGACAGTCTCTTTCATGTTGTCGCCCTCACTTTCAAAATTCAAATCTAATCCGGGGGATTAAATTTTTCGTTTCGTCCGTGATTCGCCAACGATTTATGAAAAGCTGATTGTCAATAGCACCGTGGAATACCGCAGCGTAGCGAGGATATGCCGCGAAAGGCTGTTGACAGTCAGGTTTTTATGAATCAAACTTCACGCAAGGACAAACGGAAAAGGGAAGGACGCTGATCTTTCGATCAACGTCCTTCCCCAATCCATATTCGTATTGCAAAACCGCCCGGAAAGAACAGGTGGTTCTTACAATACCTTATTGGTGACCCGCCGGAGATTCGAACTCCGGACCCATTGCTTAAAAGGCAATTGCTCTGCCAACTGAGCTAGCGGGTCATTTGATTTAATTTGACGCTTAACTATTATAGCAATTCCACCAGCCTTTGTCAATCATTTTACCCGGTTCGCGGCAAAAAAGACGCTGCAAGGGTCGCTGGAAGATAAAAAAGGGAGACGCTGCAGATTCTGCAAGATTCTGCAAGCGTCTCCCTTTTTTATTGAATTAAAATGAGGGGAAATCAGTTCGCTCGTGCGGCGATTTCAGCGGTGACGTCCGAGATGAACTCCTCCAGTTTCTTGACGCCGCCGGCGGCCTCTTTGTCCTTGCGGGCGCGGACCGAAACGGTGCCCTCGGCAGCCTCCTTGTCCCCAACAACCAGCATATAGGGAATCTTCTGAAGCTGGGCCTCGCGAATCTTGTAGTTCATCTTCTCGCTGCGCAGATCGCACTCGACCCGCAGGCCGGCGGCCTTGAGCGCATCCGTGACCTTTTCAGCATAGGCATGGTGGCTCTCGCCGATCGGAATAACGACTGCCTGTACCGGGCTCAGCCAGGTCGGGAAGGCGCCGGCATAGTGCTCGGTCAGGATGCCGATGAACCGCTCGATGCTGCCGAAGACCACCCGGTGGATCATGACCGGGCAATGCGCGGCACCGTCGGCGCCGGTGTACTCCAGATCAAACCGGCCGGGCAGCTGGTAGTCCAGCTGGATGGTGCCGCACTGCCAGGTGCGGCCCAGCGAATCCTGAATGTGGAAGTCGAGCTTCGGCCCGTAGAACGCGCCGTCACCCTCGTTGATCTCGTATTCCTTGCCAATGCTCTTGATCGCGTCGGCCAGCGCATTGGTCGCGATCTCCCAGTCCTCCTCGGATCCCAGATGATCCTCCGGCATCGTGGACAGCTCGATGGTGTAGGGCAGACCGAACAGGGAATAGACCTCATCAAAGAGCCGGGCAATCCGGATCACCTCGTCGGTGATCTGCTCCTTGGTCAGCAGGATGTGGGCGTCGTCCTGGGTGAAGCAGCGCACACGGAACATTCCGTGCAGCGCGCCGCTCAGCTCGTGGCGATGCACAACACCCAGCTCACCGTACCGCAGCGGCAGGTCACGGTAGGAGTGTTTCTCCAGCTCATAGACCAGG
Source organism: uncultured Pygmaiobacter sp. (assembly GCA_944386485.1). GTDB lineage: Bacteria > Bacillota > Clostridia > Oscillospirales > Ruminococcaceae > Pygmaiobacter. The sequence goes on from CALXBG010000013.1 coordinate 1,661, forward strand.
ATACTGCCCGGGCAGTTCATCGGCTTGATGGCGAAATCCTCCCCATCAATAACGGTGGTGTACATGTTCTCCTTGTAGTGATCCCAGTGACCCGAGGTCTCCCACAGGGTGCGGCGCATGATCTGCGGGGTCGAAATCTCGACATAGTCCCACTTCTTATGCACTTCGCGCCAGTAGTCGATCAGGGTGTTCTTGAGCACCATGCCCTTGGGCAGGTAGAAGGGGAAGCCCGGCGCTTCATCCCGGAACGCAAACAGGCCCAGCTCCCGGCCCAGCTTGCGGTGATCACGGCGCTTGGCCTCCTCGATCTGCTCGAGATAGGCGGCCAGTTCATCCTTCTTGGGGAAGGCGATGCCGTAGATCCGGCACAGACTGTCGTTCGCCGCGTCGCCGCGCCAGTAAGCGCTGGCGGTGCTCATCAGCTTGACCGCCTTGAGTGCGCCGGTGCTCATCAGATGGGGGCCGGCGCACAGATCGGTAAAATCGCCCTGCCGGTAGATCGACAGCTGCCAGCCTTTCTCCGCATATTCCTCCAGCAGCTCGAGCTTGTAGCTCTGGCCGGCAAAGATCTCGCGGCCTTCCTCGACGGTGATAAACTGCTTTTCGACCGGCAGATCCGCCTTGACGATCCGGCGCATCTCCTCCTCAATCGCCTCGAACTGATCGGGGGTGATGGGGGGAATACCGCCGATGTCGTAATACCAGCCATTGTCCAGCGCGGGGCCGATGCCGAAGTGGGCACCGGGGAACAGATGCTGTACCGCCTGCGCCATCACATGAGCGCCGGTATGCCAGAATGCATGCTTGCCCTCCTTATCGGCAAAGGTCAGAATCTCAAGCGTGCAGTCCTGCTCCAGCGGCGTGCGGAGATCAACCACTTCGCCGTCCAGTTTTGCACAGGTGGCCGCCTTGTACAAGCCCATTCCAAGACTCTTAGCGACCTCGGCGGCGCTGACGCCCGCCTCAAACTCCTTGACCAGACCATCCTTTAAGCTGACCTTGATCATTTCCAGTTTCCTCCTTTGAAACAAATCTTTGCCCCGGGTATTTCGCCGCGCGATGTTGCGCAGCGGGAGGGGACCTTCGCGGGGCAAACAAAAAGGACCCATCCCAATCGGGATGAGTCCTGTGACCCACGGTTCCACCCGCATTGCGCCGCAAAACGGCGCCGCTCGTTTGGGGATAACGGCCCTGAACCGGCGGGGGTTCACCCCCGCGCTCGGCGGTGGTAGACAACGGGTGTCGCCGTGCGGGATCGCACCATTGCAGCTCGTTGAAAGCCGCCCCCGCTCTCTGACCGGTCACGCTGTTGTCCATGTCCGCTTCAACACTTTTGCAGCTTCGATTTTACACCCCGCTGCGCCGGTTGTCAACACCCTGGACGGAGAGGAAAAGCTGTAATTTTCTTGACAACCCAACGGCCAGGTTTTATTATAAGTATAATGTATTGCAAAACCGGCGCCCAAAACAGCGGGCTGCCGTCCGGTTCGGGGATGGCGGATCTTCGCGTTGAGGGACAAAAGAAACCGCAGGGTTTCGATGCATTATTGATCTAAAGATTCTATATTTTTTAAGGAGGCCCCTATGGTATCATACGGCATTGCCGCTGTGATAGCCGTTGTTGTGGGTGTGGTAGCTGCGGCTATCGCTTTTTTTTGTGGAATTTCTTACCGGCGCAAGGTGGCGGAGCAGAAACTGGGCTCTGCTGAAGAGGAAGCAAAACGAATCATCAACGACGCGATCAAGACAGCGGAACAAAAGCGGCGGGAGGCCGCGATCGAAGCAAAGGACGAGGTCTTTAAGCTGAAGGCCGACGCGGAGAAGGAGATCCGTGAACGGCGCAGCGAGGTTACCCGGCAGGAGCGCCGGCTGGATCAGAAGGAGGAGAACCTCGACCGCAAGACCGAGGCTCTGGAACAGAAAGAGGAGGAGCAGAAAAAACGGGCGGAGCTGGTCGAGGCCCGGCTGCTCGAGATCGATCAGATGCGCCAGCGGCAGACAGAGAAGCTGGAGCACATTGCAGGTTTGACCCAGGAGGCGGCTAAGGAGATGCTGCTCTCCCGGTTGGATGAGGAGCTGACCCACGAGAAAGCCAAGCGGATTACCGCTTTTGAGACACAGACCAAGGAAGACTGCGACAAGCTCGCGCAGGAGCTGATCACCCAGGCGGTCAGCCGCTGTGCTGCCGACCATTCCAGCGAGATCACCGTTTCGGTGGTGCCGCTGCCCAACGATGAGATGAAGGGGCGGATCATCGGTCGCGAGGGACGCAACATCCGGGCGCTTGAGACTGCGACCGGTGTGGACCTGATTATTGATGATACCCCCGAGGCGATCACCCTGTCCAGCTTTGACCCGGTGCGGCGTGAGGTTGCCCGGATGACGCTCGAGCGGTTGATTGCCGATGGGCGTATCCATCCCGCTCGAATCGAGGAGACGGTAGAGAAATGCCGCCGGGAGCTCGACACCGCTATGAAGCGGGAGGGTGAGCGCGCGGTGATGGAGGTCGGTGTCCACGGCCTGCACCCCGATCTGGTCAAGCTGATCGGCCGGCTGAAATACCGCACCAGCTATGGACAGAATGTCCTCAACCACTCGATGGAGGTCGCCTATCTGTCCGGACTGATGGCCTCCGAGCTTGGTTTGAATGTGAATATGGCAAAGCGCGCCGGCCTGCTGCATGACATCGGCAAGGCGCTGACCCATGAGATCGAGGGCAGCCATGTGATGATTGGCGTCGATCTCGCCCGCAAGTACAAGGAAAACCCCGCGATTATCCATGCCGTCGAGGCCCATCACGGGGATGTCGAGCCCCAGACGCCGCTCGCCTTTATCGTAATGGCGGCCGACGCGATCTCTGCAGCCCGTCCGGGTGCACGTCGCGAGAATGTCGAGAGCTATATCAAGCGTCTTGAGGATCTTGAAACCATCTCCTCCTCCTTCCCCGGCGTTGAGCGCAGCTATGCGGTGCAGGCCGGCCGCGAGGTGCGGATTATGGTCAAGCCGGAGCAGATCGCGGACGATCAGCTGCCGATCCTTGCGCGGGAGATCGTCAAGAAAATCGAGGACGAACTGGAGTATCCCGGCCAGATCAAGATCAATGTCATCCGGGAAAACCGGGCGACCGATTACGCAAAATGACAAAAAAAGGAGAGGGCATGGTGTACCATGCCCTCTTTTTTAACCGGTATACCGGTTTTGAGACGGAGGAGGGATTCTGATGAGGATTGCGGGACTGCAAAAACTGACCCTGCTGGACTATCCCGGCCGCCTGGCCTGCACTATTTTTCTGCCGGGCTGCAACCTGCGCTGCCCTTTTTGCCACAATGCGAGCCTCGTGCTGCCCGATCGGCTGCAGGAGGGTGAAGAAATCCGGGAGGAGGAACTTTTCGCCTTTCTCGAAAAACGCCGTGGGGTTTTGCAGGGGGTCTGCATTACCGGCGGCGAGCCGCTGCTGCACCCCGACGTTGACCGTCTGATCGAGCGGATTCGGTCGCTGGGGTATGCCGTCAAGCTGGATACCAACGGCAGTTTTCCCGACCGGCTGGCGTCGCTGCTGGAGCGCGGGCTGATCGACTATGTCGCGATGGACATCAAAAATGCGCCCCTGCACTATGGCGCGACCGTGGGAATTCCGGGCTTTGATACCACCCCCATCGAGCGCAGCGCGGCGCTATTGATGCGCGGTGAGGTCGAGTATGAATTTCGCACGACCGTCGTAGCGGAGCTGCACACCGAAGCCGATTTTGAGGCGATCGGCCGCTGGCTGGCCGGCGCAAAGCGGTACTTTTTGCAGGGCTTTATCGATTCGGGTGATCTCATTGCCGCCGGGCTGAACCCCGCCACAAAAGAGCAGATGGAGCGGCTCGCCGCGCTGCTGCGCCCCTCGATTCCTGCGGTTGAACTGCGCGGCATATGAATAAAACTGAATAAAAAGCACAAGATATAGTAAAATTACGATAATTTTATTCTAGATATTGACTTGATTCCGTCCGTTGTGGTATGCTGTATTTAAATCACGCCGGACGGGTTTTCTCTGCCCGCCCAGAGGGGCGGGCGTGACAGGAAGATTGGAGCGGGCAGAAAAAGGGGTGCGGACTTATGTATCAGGTGGTAAAGAGAGACGGCACGCTGGCCGAGTTTAATATCAACAAGATCAGCGCGGCGATTACCAAGGCCTTTGAGGCGCTGGAAAAGCAGTATCATCCCAGCGTTATCGATCTGCTCGCGCTGCGGGTGACCTCGGATTTTGAGCCGAAGATCCGGCAGGACAAGATTCAGGTTGAGGACATTCAGGATAGTGTTGAGGCGGTGCTCAGCAGCGCCGGCTATGCCGATGTGGCGAAGGCGTATATTCTTTACCGCAAACAGCGGGAGAAGGTCCGCAACGTCAAGTCCTCGCTGCTCGATTATAAGAAGCTGGTCGGGGATTACCTGAATGTCAGCGATTGGCGGGTCAAGGAGAACTCGACCGTCACCTATTCGGTCGGCGGTCTGATCCTGAGCAACAGCGGCGCGATCACCGCAAACTACTGGCTCAGCGAGATCTATGACGAGGAGATTGCCGAGGCACACCGCAGCGCAGCGATTCATCTGCATGATCTGTCGATGCTGACCGGTTACTGCGCCGGTTGGTCGCTGCGCCAGCTGATTGAGGAAGGCCTTGGCGGGGTGCCGGGCAAGATTACCTCCGCACCGGCCAAGCATCTGTCCAGTCTCTGCAACCAGATGGTCAATTTCCTGGGCATTATGCAGAATGAGTGGGCCGGTGCACAGGCGTTTTCTTCTTTTGATACCTATCTGGCTCCCTTTGTCAAGGCGGACAATCTGTCCTACTATGAGGTCAAGCAGTGCATCGAATCCTTTGTCTTCGGGGTCAATACCCCCAGCCGCTGGGGCACCCAGGCGCCTTTCTCCAACATCACGCTGGACTGGACGGTGCCGGCCGACCTCGCCGAGCAGCAGGCTATTGTCGGTGGAAAACCGATGGACTTCAAGTATAAGGACTGCAAGCGGGAGATGGACATGATCAACAAGGCGTTCATCGAGACGATGATCGAGGGGGACGCCGAGGGACGCGGTTTCCAGTACCCGATTCCAACCTATTCGATCACCCGCGACTTTGACTGGTCGGATACCGAGAACAACCGGCTGCTGTTTGAGATGACCTCAAAGTACGGTACGCCTTACTTCTCCAACTATATCAACAGCGACATGGAGCCCAGCGATGTGCGGAGCATGTGCTGCCGCCTGCGTCTGGACCTGCGGGAGCTGCGGAAAAAATCCGGCGGTTACTTTGGCAGCGGCGAGAGCACCGGCTCGGTCGGCGTGGTCACCATCAACCTGCCGCGGCTGGCCTACCTCGCGGCAGATGAGGCGGATTTCTACCGCCGGCTCGATCGGATGATGGATATTTCCGCCCGCTCGCTGCACATTAAGCGCACCGTCATCACCAAGCTGCTCAACGAGGGTCTGTATCCCTATACCAAGCGGTATCTGGGCAGCTTTGACAATCACTTCTCGACGATCGGCCTGGTCGGCATGAACGAGGCTGCCCTCAATGCGAAGTGGCTGCGGCTGGATCTGACCCATCCTGAGGCACAGCAGTTCGCCAAGGATGTCCTCAACCATATGCGTGAGCGGCTGAGCGACTATCAGGAGGAGTACGGCGACCTGTACAACCTCGAGGCAACCCCGGCCGAGTCCACCAGCTACCGGCTGGCAAAGCATGATCTGGCACAGTACCCAGACATCATCACCGCCGGCGACAAGGAGGGCGCTCCCTACTATACCAACAGCTCCCACCTGCCGGTTGGATATACCGCCGACATCTTCGAAGCGCTGGACGTGCAGGACGAGCTGCAGACCCTTTATACCAGCGGCACCGTTTTCCATGCGTTTTTGGGCGAAAAACTGCCGGACTGGAAGGCTGCGGCCAATCTGGTGCGGACGATTGCCGAGAACTATGCGCTGCCCTATTATACCCTGTCGCCGACCTATTCGATCTGCAAGAAACACGGCTATCTCGCCGGCGAGCAGTATACCTGTCCCGAGTGCGGCGCACCGACCGAGGTGTACAGCCGGATCACCGGGTACTATCGCCCGGTCCAGAACTGGAACGACGGCAAGGCGCAGGAGTTCAAAGAGCGCAAGCTGTATGACCTGGGCAATTCGCACCTGAAGGTGGGGCACCGCCCGGCATTTGCCCCGGCTTCTGATGCCGCGGCCGCGCCGCAGGCAGATGCGAAGGGCGAGGCACGGGTATTGCTCTTCACCACCACCAGCTGCCCCAAGTGTAAGGTTGCGGGCTCGCTGCTCGACACCGCACGGGTGCCGTTTGAGCGGATTGTCGCGGATGCCGATGATGCCGGACGGGAACTGGCGCGCAAATTCGGGATCCGGCAGGCGCCCACCCTCGTGGTTGAGCAGGATGGCCAGATCGAAACCTATGGCGACATTGCTGCGATCCGACGGTATATTGACGCCCAGCGCGCAGGGTCGGCAGACCGGCAGAGTGCAGGGATGTAACGCGGAGACCCGTTGAACAAACGGCACAACATGAACGCAGCGGACCATCTGGTCCGCTGCTTTTTTGAGTTTTATTATTGACATATGTCAATAACAGAGCTAAAATGAAGTTGCAATCAAAGCGGCGAGGAGGCGGCAGAGATGCCCAGACCCAAGAAATGCCGGCGGATCTGTGCGCTGCCCGGGAAGGTGGGCTTTGACCCGCTGGAGACGGACCCACGCGACCCGATAGTGCTGGCAGTAGAGGAGTACGAGGCGATACGGCTGATTGATTATCTCGGCTGTACCCAGGAGGAGGCGGCGGCCCGGATGGAGGTTGCCCGCACGACGGTGCAGGCGATTTATGACGATGCCCGCCGCAAACTTGCACGTGCGCTGATCGAGGGGCGGGGGTTGCGGGTGGATGGTGGACAATACCGGCTCTGCCCGCAGTCGGGAGAATGTCGCCGCAGAGGATGTGGTTGTGCGCTCGTTGGCGGCGGTTACAAAACCAAACCGGAGCAATCCGGAGAAGACAGAAAGGTTGTTGATGGTATGAAGATCGCGGTAACCTATGAGGACGGCATGGTGTTCCCCCATTTTGGACATACTGCTCAGTTCAAGATTTATGAGGCCGAAGGGGGCAAACTGCTCTCCGGTGTTGTAGTTCCCACCGGCGGCAGCGGGCACGGCGCGCTGGCGGGTTTTTTGGCGGCGCAGGGAGTTGATGCGCTGATCTGCGGCGGTATCGGGGGTGGCGCGCGCACCGCGCTGGCACAGGCTGGTATTGCGCTGTACCCCGGCGTCTCGGGCCTGGCGGATGCTGCCGCACAGGCGTTGGCCGAGGGGCGTTTGGTCTATGATCCGGCGGCACAGTGCGCCGACCACGACCACCATCACGGTGTGGGATGCGGACACCATGAGGGTGGCTGCGGCGGCCATGGTAACTGTGGTGAGGATCACCAGGGCTGTGCCGGGCGCTGAGAAAGCTGAAAAAAGAAAACGGGCAGCTGCCTATGTGCCTATGTGCAGCTGCCCGTTTTTTATTGCGAATTATTCCAGCGGCAGATTCTCGCCGATGTTTGCGATCTCCTTGAGGAAATGCTCATCCTCGCTGACGACCAGAATGGGATGCTCGAAGTCCAGCGCATACATGCCGATATAGCTCTTGGCGTCGACGATGGTCCGGCCATCCTCGGAATGAAGTCCGACATCAGAGGGGCTGTGGGTGGCCAGATACTGAACCTTCTGAAGCTCGCTGATGGTATGGAATTTCTTTTTGACAACCATAAAAAACACTCCTTTTCAAATTGAATGGGGATCGACCCGATGGCTGTGGATCCGACAATTCTATTGTACTGCCCCAGGCAGAGAAAAGACAAGGAAAATTTATTTGTTTCTCTAATTTTTGTTCTGTTATTCTTCACCATAGGCTTCGGTCTGCCGGACCAGATCGTCCATAATCTCCCGGGTCATCTGTCCGGGAAAATAACCCAGCACCTTTCCCTCACGGGTGATCATGAAGGTAGTGGGAAAGGCGGAAACCCCGTAGGATGCGAAGACCTCACCGGATAGGTCCATCACCACCGGGTAAGTATAGCCGTTTTCCTCAAGAAAGGCGGTAACTTCCTCTTCACTACGATCTGCGGCGCTGGGAAATTCTTCTGAGCGGGGATTTGCCACCGCGAGTACCACCAGATCCTCCGCGTTGGCGCCGCTCTCCTCATAAAGCGCCTGGATTTCCGGCATCTCTCGCTGACAGGGCCCGCACCAGGTTGCCCAGAAATTGAGAAAGACAATCTTACCTTCATAGTCCGAGAGTGTATGGCTGTTGCCAAATTGGTCGGTCAGGGTAAAATCGGGCGCGTCGGGCAAGGCATCGGCATCGACATCAGAGCTGCTCTGCGCGGCGCTGTCAGGGGAGTCTGTCACGGTGCTCTGTGATGTGCTCTGGGTGGCGCTTGAAGAGGTGTCGCCCCAATTCCCGCCAAGCCCCGACAGATAGCCGCTGATTCCGTTCATCCAACCGGTGAAGATCATAATCCCCATCAACACAAGCAGCACACCGCCGGCCTTGACCGTATAACCAATCGCTCGCTGGTGACGGCGCAGCAGATCCAAAAGACTGCCGGCAAAAAGACCGACTGCAAGAAAAGGCAGCACAAAGCCCAGCGTGTAGACCCCGATCAGTACAAATCCCATCGCGGCGCTCTGCGCGGTGGAGGCCATTACCAACACACCCGCCAGAGCCGGTCCGACACAGGGGGTCCAGCCAAAGCTGAAGACAAAGCCAAGCGCCAGCGCCGGCAGCGGCCCCATTGTCAGACGGTCCAGCCGAAACGGCAGACGTCGCTCCCGGCTGAGCGCACCGAGATTACCGAATACCCCCAGCTGATACAGACCGAACAGGATAACCAGAATACCGCCGATCCGGGTAAAAAGTGTTTTTTGGGCGGTGAAAAAACGACCGACCGCGGTAAAACCGAGGGTCAGAAGAAAGAAGGCAAAGCTGATGCCTAGAACAAAAAAGAAGGTGTTTAATGCAACCCGGCCACGGCGGTATCGGATATTACCCTCTTCGTCAACCGTTTTGGCTCCGGCAGCAAGATAGCCAAGATAGAGGGGGACGAGTGGTAACACACAGGGAGAGAAAAAACTCAACAATCCCTGGGCAAAGACAGTCAGGACAGGAAGGGTGATCTCAAGCTGCATGAAATACCTCCGGCTTTAGAATTGATTGGTCGAATCTTATTTTATCAGGTAGGGGAATAAATGAAAAGAAGAAGAAATAAAATGAAAAAATATTCAAATATTCAGAAAAATGCAGAATAAATATTCCTGTCATTAAAAAACTGTGCTATAATGGGCCAAAGAAGGTCGGGGGAGGAGAGACGGTATGAAGATTAAACCATTTGCGGTGGAGGAGTGGATGAACCGATATGAGACGCAGGCTAGCTGCAATATAGCCGAGACCTGTGTCGATTCGATCTCATTAGATGAGTTGTTAACTCTCTGTAATGTCGAGCGTGGGGTATTTTTTGATAAGCTGGCCGCCCGTCGCCTGACCTATGGGGATATTCTGGGTGCGCCGGAGTATCTCGAAGGAATCTGCGGACTTTATGATAAGATCCGCCCGGATCAGCTGATTACAACCCACGGTGCGGCCGGGGCGAATCATCTGCTCTTTTATTCGCTGATTGAACCGGGAGATCGGGTGATCTCGGCCACCCCGACCTACCAGCAGCTCTATTCGATCCCGGCCTCTTTTGGCGCACGGGTTGAACTGCTCGAACTGCGAAGAGAAAACGGTTGGTTGCCCGACCCGGATGAGCTGCGGCGGATGACAGCGGGCGGGGTGAAGATGATCTGTATCAACAACCCCAACAACCCCACCGGCGCGCTGATGGGGCCGGATCTGCTGCGGGAGATTGTTGAGATCGCCCGCGCGGCGGGAGCGTGGCTGCTCTGCGATGAGGTTTACCGCGGCCTCAATCAGGATGGCGGCAGGACGGAATCGGTTGCCGATCTCTACGAAAAAGGGATCAGCGTGAGCAGTATGTCCAAGGTCTTTTCCATGGCGGGAATCCGGTTGGGCTGGATTGCGGCGCAGGACCCCGCGGTGCGGAAAGCCTGCCTTTCTCATCGGGATTACAGCTTGATCAGCTGTGGGATGCTGGATGAACAGATTGCGGCATTGGCGCTGGCAAACCGGGAAAAACTGCTCGCACGCAATGTTGCGCTGGTGCAGGAGAATCTCGCGGTGCTGCTGGACTGGATTGAGCGGGACCCGCGCTTTTCGACGGTGCCGCCCAAAGCGGGAACTACCGCGCTGATTCAGTATCATCTGAGTCAGGATTCGGTCACCTTCTGCCGCGGTCTGCTCGAACAGACCGGTGCGCTGGTGGTGCCAGGGGACTGCTTTGATCGGCCGAACAGCTTTCGGCTGGGCTATGGCTGTGCCACTTTGGAGCTGAGACAGGGCTTGTCCAAACTATCGGCCTATGCAGATGGCCTGTGTGGCGGTACACTCGCTTGACACCCTGCTGTGGGCCGCGGTATAATGAAGCAGAGAAAAACCGCTGACTGAGAAGAGTAAGCCCGTATCCTCCCCCCAAAAGAGAGCTGCTGCCGGTGAGAATGCAGCGAGGGGAACCGGGACGAATGGGCTCAGAAGGGCGGCCCGAACCGGTCGGCTGGCCGCAGTAGGCGTCGACGGCAGACCCGGCCGTTATCCCGGGGGGCATATCACAGCGTATGCATGACGGCCAAGGGTGGCAAACAAACGGAGCGCATGACGTCCCGTGTCCCGGCAGGGGCGCGGGGCGTTTTTCTTTTACCTCTGCCGTCGGCATGCAGGAAGAGCGGCGAAAAGGAGTAGAGAACAATGAAACAAAAAAAGAGGATTCTGACCGGCGACCGTACCACCGGTAAGCTGCACCTGGGTCATTATGTTGGCAGCCTGAGCAACCGGGTGCGGTTGCAGGACGAGTATGACAGCTTCATCCTGCTGGCGGATATTCAGGCGTTGACGACCCATTTTGAAAACCCGGATCTGATTCGCAGCAGTATCTATGACGTTGCGATTGACAACCTCTCGGTCGGTCTGGATCCCGAGAAGGTGACCCTCGTTCAGCAGAGCCAGATTACCTCGATTGCCGAGCTGACCGAGATTTATTCGCTGCTGGTCACCGTCAACACGCTGCGCCACAACCCCACCATCAAGACCGAAGCAGCCGCCTATGGCTATAATGATTTGACTATCGGTTTCCTGGGTTACCCGGTCAGCCAGACGGCGGACATTACCTTCTGCGGCGCACATCTGGTGCCGGTGGGAGAGGATCAGCGCCCCCACCTCGAGCTGGCCCGCAAGATTGTGCGGCGGTTTAACGACCTGTACGGCGAGACGCTGGTCGAGCCTGAGATCCTGCTTAGTGAGTGCCCGCGGTTGGCCGGGCTCGACGGCAATGCGAAGATGGGTAAGAGCCTAGGCAACGCGATCTACCTGTCGGACGATGCGGCTACCGTGGAACAGAAGGTCCGCAGCGCGGTCACCGATCCCGGCCGGATCACCGCAAAGGATCCCGGCAACCCCGATATCTGTGTGGTCAGCCGTTACCACGAGGTCTTCAACAAGGCAGAGCATGAAGAGGTCTGTGCCAGCTGCCGGGCAGGCAGCGTTGGCTGTGTCGCCTGTAAAAAGAGATTGGCCGCCGCTCTCAACCGGATGCTTGACCCGATCCGGGAGCGCCGCGCCTATTATGAGAATCACCTCGATGAGGTGCGTCAGATCATTCAGGCCGGCAGCGACAAGGCGAACCGGGAGGGCAATGAGACGATGCGCCGGGTTAAAGACGCAATGCGGATCAGCCTGTAATAAAAAACAGAGAAGGAGAGGGATTTTCCCTCTCCTTCTTTTGTGCATAAAATCCAAAACGTAAAACAAGCAACAAAAAATACAATAAGTTAAATTTAATCCGACCTGTTGCTCTCTGTGACAAGGGGATCGGTGCTGTTGGAAGTTTGCCCCTGCGCGAAGTCATTCTGTTCCTGCTCGGTCGGAGCGGAGAGATCAAGCTTCTGCGGCTGATACCAGTCCAGCGCCTCTGCATCGGTCTGTAACGTATAGTTCTCCCAAACGGCGGCCCCTTGCGCCTCAAAGTCGGCTCCCCGCATCTGCCAGAGCACCGAAGGGCGCAGCGCCTCAAAATCATCTTCGGTTTCCCAGTTGGGCAGCCGATGGAAGATCAGGATAAACTGCTCATCGGTATAGCTGCCAAAACTGTCTATTGCGGTTTTGCCAACCTCCTCAACCAGGCCTGCAACATTTTCATTCCCGGCAAGGCGAGAGAGATAGGAGGAGAAGATGTAGCTATCGGTATCGTTGAGGTCAGGAGCGGAAAAACCACCCAGCGCATAGGAGTCGCTTACCGCTTCAGCACAGGCCGCGGAAAAGGACTCTGTGCCAGACCGCATCTTTCGCAGCGTATTCTGTGCGAGCGTTTGCAGCTCTTCCAGCTCGTCCTCCCCCAGAGGATCACCGCTGACATCAAAACGGGGCAGCTGGACATACTCGATAAAGACAAACTGCTCGTCCAGATAGTTGCGGATCTCCTCGTCGGTCAGATCGGCGCAGAACTGATCAAACAGCGCGTTCTGGCGGGCTGCGCTGAGCTGATACGCAAAAAAGGTCTGCTGGTCCACCCCATTGCGGAGATAGACCGGCCCAGCGCTGGCCCAGCTCTCGGCGCTGGCCTGTTCAATTTCCTCTTGTTCGGCGCTGGTAAAGGACAGGCCGATTTGTTCGAAGGTCTGATCATAATACCGCCGCTCCCGCAACAGCTGCTGGGTATTGCGGTTGATCCATTCCACCGCGTTGACCCCGTCGATGGTGTCCGCGAGAGAACTTACCTGCTGCGCCGCTTCAAAATAACTCTGAATCTGATACATCCGATAGGTCGCCGGGTCCACCGGTTCTCCATCGATGGTGAGGACAGAGTCAAACTGCTTTTCACCGCAGCCGGACAGCAAAACAGCGCACAGCAACATCGGCACGAGCGCGAAAAGAGATGCAAAAAGGGATTTCAGCTTCAGGCGAATCACCCCTCACACAGGTAACAAAAAGGTTACAACATAAAAATATTATAGAACAAAACCCGGCGGTTTGTAAAGCGTAACAGGTGAACTGGCACAGATAAAAATAACGGCCCCGCACTTAGGTGCGGGGCCGTTAGGAGATGCAAGAAGAAATTGTTCAGTTCGCGTCGTCGGAAAGCAGATCAAAAACCTGCCGCATAATGCGGATTGGTTTTTCTCCCTCCGCGACCCGAACCGCAAGATAAGGCTTAGCGCTGCGGTTGACCGAGATCCGCCCGGGCATTGCCCGGGTCAAGGGGGCGAGATCCCGCCTATCCAGCTGGTCGGAGTACATCAATAGCAGATCCCGGCGCTGGCCGATCTCGTAAAACCCGAGCTTTGCCGCCACAATCCGGATCAGAGAGATGTCGACAAGGCCGCGAACCGCAGCGGGCGGCTCGCCATAGCGGTCGTCCAGCTCGTCGAGCACATCGTCGGCATCGGCCTGCGCCTCGATCGCGGCAATTCGCTTGTAGGCCTCGATCCGGCCTGCCGCATCGGGGATATAATTCTCGGGAATATAGGCGTCCACCGTCACATCGATCAGACATTCGCTCTTGTCCGGCGGCGGGGCCTCCCCCTTGAGGGCTGCGACCGCTTGACCAAGCAGTTTGACATACAGGTCATAGCCCACCGTCTCCATATGGCCGTGTTGGCTCTGTCCCAGCAGGTTGCCGGCACCACGGATCTGAAGGTCGCGCATCGCGATCCGGAAGCCCGATCCAAAGGCGGTAAATTCGCGGATGGCCGACAGCCGCTTGGCCGCGACATCGGTGAGAACCTTTGCAGGGCGGAAGGTGAAATAGGCGTAGGCCTTGCGGCCCGACCGCCCCACCCGGCCCCGGATCTGGTAGAGCTGGGACAGGCCCATCCGGTCGGCGTCCTCGATGATCAGGGTGTTGCAGTTGCGAACGTCCACCCCGGTCTCAATAATGGTCGTGCAGACCAGAATATCGATCTCACCGTCCAGCAGTTTCTGCCAGACACCGGAGAGCTGCTCCTCGGTCATCTTGCCGTGGGCGGTTGCAATCCGCGCCCCTTCCGGGGCAAGTTTGGCCACCCGGGCGGCGCAGTTCTCGATGGTTTCAACCCGGTTATAAAGATAATAGACCTGGCCGCCCCGGCCCAGTTCCCGGGCAATCGCCTGCGCGAGTACCCCGGCATCATACTCCAGCACAAAGGTCTCGACCGGCTGACGCTCATAGGGCGGCTGCTCGATGGTGCTCATATCGCGGATGCCGCTCATTGCCATATTGAGGGTTCGGGGAATCGGGGTGGCGGAAAGGGTCAGCACATCGACACCGGGAAAGTTTTCTTTCAGCTTTTCCTTGTGCCGCACGCCGAACCGCTGTTCCTCATCGACGATAATCAGCCCGAGATCCTTGAAATGAACATCCTTCTGCAACAGCCGATGGGTGCCGACGACGATGTCGACGGTGCCCTCCTTGAGCCCCCGCAGCGCGTCCCGGATCTGTTTGGGGGTACGAAAACGCGAGAGCATCGCCGCCTTGACGGGGTAGGCCTCCATCCGCTGCAAAATTGTGTTGAAATGCTGCCAGGCGAGGATGGTGGTGGGAACCAGAATCGCCACCTGTTTGCCCCCCATGATTGCCTTGAAGGCGGCACGCAGCGCCACCTCGGTTTTACCGACCCCCACATCGCCGCACAGCAGCCGATCCATCGGCCAGGGGTGTTCCATATCCCGCTTGATCTCGCTGGAGGCGGACAGCTGGTCATCGGTCTCCTCATAGGCAAACCGGGCCTCAAAATCCCGCTGCCACTCTCCATCCTCTGGAAAGGAAAAGCCCTTGGCCGTCTTGCGCCGGGCATAGAGGTCGAGCAGTTCCTTCGCCATCTCCTCGGTCGCCTTTTTGACCCGGGTTTTGGCGCGTGCCCAGTCCGCCCCGCCCAGTTTGGCCAGCTTGACCTTTTCTCCATCGCCGGGGGCGGTGTACCGGCTGATCAGATCCAGCTGGGTGACCGGGACAAAGAGGGTGTCTGCCCCCGCGTACTGAATCTTGATGTAGTCCTTGACCACTCCTTGCAGATCCAGGCGTTCGATCGAGGTATAGATACCGATGCCGTGATTCTGGTGTACGACATAGTCTCCCGGCTTGAGTTCCTCAAGGCTGGAGAGCCCCTTGGCCTTTTTGCGGGGGGAACGGCGTGGTTCTTCAACCTTTTGGCGGCGGGAGGTGATGATCGCGAACTTGGCGAAGGGATAGTCGGTACCCGCCGAGAGATGACCGGTCAGCACGGCAACCGTTCCGGGGCTGGGTACCGGATCTCCCTTGACGGCAACAGCGGTCAGCCCGGCGGCAGAGAGGTCCCGCGCCAGCGCGCTGGCGGCCCGGGGCGTACCGGCGAGTACCGCACAGAAATAGCCTGCTGCCCGATAGTTTTCCAGATCCTCGACCAGCGCCTTTACCTCGCCGCCCCAAGCGGGGAGCGCGTGGGCGGTCACGCTGACCAGTTCCTTGGGGGAAAAATCGGGCAGCGTGCGGGAAAAGTTCTCGCAGACCACCGCCGGCGCATGGTCGGTGCGGTGTACCAGAGCGTCATAGCTCTCCCAAAGGCTGCAAAGCTCCCCGGTCAAAACCTTCTGCTCCAGCAGCGCCTTGATCTCTTCCCCGGTGCGGAATTCCAGCGCGCGAGCGGCTTCCCGCAGCGCGCTGGGCTCTTCGACAAAATAGATCGGATCGGCAAAATAGTCGAGCACCGTCGCAGCTTCGGGATACCGCAGGGCCAGATATTTGTCCATGTTTTCCGGCATTGTACCGGCATCCAGCAGCGCGAGATCTCCCTCCATTGCCGCTTCCAGCAGTTCCCGTTTGCGCCCGCGCAGCCGGCTTGCGGCAGCGCGCAGCAGTACCGCTGCTTCGGCGGGATCCGAAAACAGCGTCTCCCGCGCGGGAGAGAGGTAGACTTTTTTCAGCTGAATCTCCCGGCGCTGGGTCAGCAGGTCAAAGCCGGACATCGTGTCGATCACGTCTCCCCAGAACTCGACACGGGCGGGACGGTCCATATCGGGGGGATAGAGGTCAACGATACCGCCCCGCACGCTGAACTGGCCCGGCCCCTCGACCCGATCCCGCCGGTGATAACCGGCCGAGACCAACCGGGCAATAAGATCCTGCTGTTTGATTGTCTGCCCCTCTTTGAGGGTCAGGGTGTTGGCTTCAAACTCGGCGCGGGGCATAGTGCGCTGCAATGCGCCTTCGAGCGGCAGCGCAAGCAGGTTGCACCGGCCCCCTACAATATTGCCCAGCACCGCCAGACGACGGTATTCAAATTCGTGGCTCTGGCCCAGCGTTGGCCGCAGGGCAAAGTCCCGTGCGGGGCAAACCTCGCTGCGGGCGCCGAAAAAGGCTGCGTCGGCGGCAAACCGGGCGGCAGCGGCTTCGGTTGCGGTTAACACCACCACCGGGCGGCCAAGATCGGCCGCCAGCGCAGCGGCCACCTGTGCCCGGGCGGCCGGCGGCATGCCGAACAGCGCCGCCGGTGTGCGGCCATCTGAGAGGGCGTCTCTCAGCCGCCGATATTCAGATGTGAGGCGAAGGGTCTCTTCCAGCATGGGATTATCCTTTCCGGATCATTGTCCGCATATTGCAGTTTGGGGTTACAGATCGATGCCCAGAAACTGCTTGACCAGCAGTCCGATCACAAAGGAGATGACCGCGACCCCGAGACTGATTGAGGCCATCTCGGCAAACCGGTGACGGAAGGAGAGCCCCTGGGCCACCGAGATATAGTAGGTAAAACCGGCGATAATCAGCACTGCCGTGCACAGCATAATTCCCAGCGAGCTCAGCCAGGCGCCGGCGGGCAGCAGCAGATAGGGCAAAATCAGCAGCACGACGGTCAAGAGATAGGCAATGCCGGTGTAGACGCTGGATTTCAGCGCGTCAGACCGGCCCTCGCTGCGGGCCGAAAGGTATTCGCTGGAAGCCATCGACAGGGTTGCCGAAGCACCGGTAATCAGCCCGGACAGCGCGACGAGCTGGTTGTCCTGCATCGCAAAGGTTAAACCCGCTAACGTGCCGGTCAGCTCGACCAGCGCATCGTTGAGCCCTAATACCATGCTGCCCACATAGTGCAGCCGTTCTTCGTCCAGCAGCTCGAGCAGCGCGGCCTCGTGCCGATCTTCGTCCGCACGGATTTCAGCCGCTTCGGGAATCTGGTCATACAGCTGTGCATAGACCTTCTGTGCCCGCTCCTCGCCGCTTTCCATCCGCTTCATCGCAAAGGTGAAGCCCAGCAAGCGGGCCAGCAGGACAGTACGCAGGATTTTTTTGGTGTTGGGACGGGAAGGAACTCCGGTATAGGTTTGCCAGATTCTCGCGTGCCGCCCCTCCTCGGCCGCAATCCGCCGCAGGATGGCCGCATTGGCAGGGGATTTCTTTTCAATGTGGTCCGCTACCTTGGTATAGATAATTTCCTCAGTAGATTCATTATTCTGCAACCGGATCAGCTGTGCGCGGGTTGACTCGGACAGGACGAGCCGGATTGTCTGGGACATCTTGAATTCCTCCTCATTATCGGTGCGGAGTACAGGGATCCGCACATAGCTATGGGCCGCGGGCAGATGCCCCCGGCCGGGTCGTTTTTTGATCTTGTTCTCAACGGGCGTTGTACCGATTCATTGCTTCACCAATCTTCCCCTCTACAATAAGGGAAGCGGCGGCACAGATATCGTCGAACCGCGCGAAGATCTCCTTGCGGTCGGCGGCGCTGAACTCTGAGAGCACGAAATCGGCAAGGTCTGCTTCGCCGCCCCGTCGCTCGCCTACACCGATCCGGATACGCGGAAATTCCTGGCTGCCCAGCGCGGCAATGATGCTCTTGATTCCGTTGTGGCCGCCCGCCGAGCCGGACGGACGGATCCGCAGCCGGCCGGGTGCGAGGGCGATGTCGTCATAGAGCACCAGCACCTGCGCGGGTTCAAGGTGATAAAACCGTGCCGCCGCGCCCACCGCATTGCCAGACAGGTTCATATAGGTTTGGGGCTTCATCAGCAGCACCCGGTGGCCGGCAAGCTGTGCCTGCCCGGTCAGGGCCTGAAACTTTGCCCTTGTCACCGGGCAGTTCAGCTGCTCGGCGAGGTAGTCCAGCGCCAGGAATCCGGCGTTGTGGTGGCTTTGCTCATACTGCCGGCCGGGATTGCCCAACCCGACGATCAGAAACTCGATCGCGGAAGTTCTTTTGAAAAGCATCTTCTTCTCCTGTCACTCTTGTACTGCTTCCCAAAATGGGGGAAGAAAAAATGCGGCGCGCAGCGCCGCATAAATTTGATCGTAAACGGCCGTCCCTCAGTTAAACAGGGTGGAAACCGGTTTGTCGGAATAAATTCGGGCAATGGCCTCAGCCAGTACCGGCGCAACCGAGAGGGCCTTAATCTTGGCAATCCGCTTTTCCTCCGGCAGCCGGATGGTATCCAGCAGGATGATCTCATCCAGCACGCTTGCCTCCAGCCGCTCGATCGCCGGACCGGAAAGCACCGCATGGGTCGCGCCGGCCACCACGCTGCGGGCGCCCCGCTCCTTGATTGCGCGGGCGGCATTGCACAGAGTGCCGGCGGTATCGATCATGTCGTCGAGAATGATGACGTCCTTGTCCTCCACCTCGCCGATGATGTTCATTACCTCCGAAACATTGGCACGGGGACGACGCTTGTCCACGATTGCCAGCGGCAGGCCCAGCCGCTCGGCAAAGGTGCGCGCACGGCCCACCGAACCCAGGTCGGGGGAGACGACGATAAAGTCCTTTTCAGGCTCTTCGGCGATCTTTTTCTCATAATAAGAGGCGAGGATCGGCATGCCCAGCATGTGATCCACCGGCACGTCGAAGAAACCCTGGATCTGGGCCGCGTGCAGGTCCATCGTCAGCACCCGGTCGGCGCCCGCCTTGCAGATCAGGTCGGCCACCAGCTTTGCGCTGATGGGGTCGCGCGCCTTATTTTTGCGATCCTGCCGGGCATATCCATAGTAGGGTATCACCGCGGTGATACGGCCGGCCGAAGCGCGGCGGAACGCGTCGATCATCAAGAGCAGCTCCATCAGGTGCCGGTTGACCGGGCTGGAAGTGCTCTGGACGACGAAGACGTCGCTGCCGCGCACCGTCTCACCGATCGAGACGCTGATCTCGCCGTCCGAAAACATCCCGATGTCAGCGTTGCCCAGCGGAAGCCCCAGACATTCGGCGATCGAGGTGGCGAGCTCCTTGTTGGAGTTGCCCGCGAAGATCTTGATGTCCTTGCCGTGGATATTCATGTTTTTTCCCCCATTTAATAAGTGTGGTGTTGAAATGCGGTCACTCCTGCGCGTCCTGCTGTGCCAGTTGGCGGGCCAGACGCTCCTTTTTTTGTCGATAGGCGGCCAGTTTTCCCTCAGCCCAGCCCTCTTTCACCGTCTGGCGGGCGCGGGCAATGCCCAGAGAACCGGCGGGCAGGTCGCCGGTAATGGTGCTGCCGGCGGCGGTATACACCCCATCACCCAAGGCGACGGGGGAGACCAGATTGGTGTTGCAGCCGATAAAGCAGTAATCTCCCACCCTGGTGCGGCTCTTGATGGCGCCGTCGTAGTTGACCACCACCACACCGCAGCCGAAGTTGCAAAAACAACCCACGTCCGCATCTCCGATGTAGGTCAGATGGGCTACCGCGGTACCGTCTCCGATGGTCGAGTTCTTGATTTCGACAAAGTCGCCGACATGAACCTCACGGCCGAGCACCGTGTCCGGCCGCAGCTGCACCCACGGGCCGATGGTACATCCGTCGCCGATTTTACACTGGCGGCCCTGGCTTGCGTTGAAGGTGACCCGCTCGCCGACCTCGGCGTCCTCCAAAAGGCTGTTCGGGCCGATCACGCTGCCCGCACCGATGCGGGTTTTTCCCCGCAGAATGGTTCCGGGCAAAATAAGAACCCCGGGTGCAATCTCCACCTCAGGGTCGATACAGATTCCGTCCCGGCTGACAAACTCCACCCCAGCGTCCAGATGCCGCTCGAACGCGGCGTCAAACGCGGCGCGGGCCGCCTCATAGCGGCTGCGGGCACAACCGGTCTGCTCACTCATGCTGTTTCCTCCGATCAGGCTGCGGCGCGGACCAAGAGATCCGGCGCGGACCAAATTCCCACGCTGTACAGCGCTTTGCTCTTAGCGCGGGAGAGAACTTTCCATCTACCATTTTACAGGTTCCACAACTTTTTTCAAGGGGCCTGTGTCAAACATCATGGAAAATAGATAATTTTATCAATTTGACCGAAATAACTATGGTAAACGAAAAAAAAGTTTGTTATAATTATTCTGTAACTGGACAGGCCCTTCAACGGGTCTGTTTTGGCCTGCCGTGCGCCCCGTCTGCAGAAGGGGCTGCCTGTGCGGCAGGGCGCGGCCCGTCGGGCTGCGCCGAACGCGATCTGCAATTTTTTTACGGAGGTAGATCAATTTGAGCAAACGCTATCTGTATCTGTTCAAGGAGGGCCACGAGGCCTTCGGCGGCGACCAGACCACCATGAAGAATATTCTTGGCGGCAAGGGCGCCGGTCTGGCCGAGATGACCAACGCCGGCATGCCGGTTCCGCAGGGCTTCACCATTACCACCGAGGCCTGCACCCAGTACTATGCCGACGGCCGTGAGATCAACGATGAGATCAAGGCTGACATCTTCAAGTACATGGGCCTGCTGGAGGAGATCACCGGCAAGAAGTTCGGTGATATCGAGAACCCGCTGCTGGTTTCGGTCCGTTCCGGTGCGCGTCAGTCGATGCCCGGCATGATGGACACCATCCTCAACCTCGGCCTGAACGACGAGTCGGTTGAGGGTCTTGCCAAGAAGACCAGCAATCCCCGTTTCGCCTATGACTGCTACCGCCGTTTTATCCAGATGTACTCCGACGT
The DNA here is from genome assembly GCA_944386485.1 of uncultured Pygmaiobacter sp. GTDB lineage: Bacteria > Bacillota > Clostridia > Oscillospirales > Ruminococcaceae > Pygmaiobacter. The sequence goes on from CALXBG010000013.1 coordinate 22,697, forward strand.
TGTCATGGAGCTGGGCAAGAGCTTCTTCGAGGAGAAGATCGACGAGATGAAGGCTGCCAAGGGCATCAAGGAGGACATCGAGCTGACCGCTGATGATCTCAAGGAGCTGGTTGCCCAGTTCAAGGCCATCTATCTCGAGAAAGAGGGCAATGAGTTCCCGCAGGATCCGAAGGAGCAGCTGATCGGCGCGGTCAAGGCTGTTTTCCGCAGCTGGGACAACCCCCGTGCGAACGTCTACCGCAAGATGAACGAGATCCCCTACGAGTGGGGCACCGCGGTCAACGTCCAGCAGATGGCGTTCGGCAACAGCGGTATGCGTAGCGGCACCGGCGTTGCCTTCACCCGCAACCCCGCCACCGGCGAGAAGAAGCTGATGGGCGAGTACCTGATCAACGCGCAGGGCGAGGACGTCGTCGCCGGCATCCGTACCCCGTCTCCGATCAGCAAGCTGCATGAGGAGATGCCCGACGTCTACGACCAGTTCGTCGAGATCGCCGGCCGCCTCGAGGCTTATTACAGCGATATGCAGGATATGGAGTTCACCATCGAGGATGGCAAGCTCTTCATGCTGCAGACCCGTAACGGCAAGCGCACCGCCCAGGCTGCTCTGCAGATCGCCTGCGACCTGGTTGACGAGGGCGTGATCGACGAGAAGACCGCTGTTCTCCGCGTCGAGCCCAAGCAGCTGGATACCCTGCTGCACCCGCAGTTTGACGCTGCTGCTCTGAAGGCCGCCGAGGCTGTCGGCAAGGGCCTGGCTGCTTCTCCGGGTTCTGCCTGCGGCAAGGTCGTCTTCTCCGCTGAGGACGCTGCCGAGTGGCATGACCGCGGCGAGAAGGTCGTTCTGGTCCGTCTGGAGACCTCTCCCGAGGATATCGTCGGCATGCAGGTTTCTCAGGGCATCCTGACCGTTCGCGGCGGTATGACCAGCCACGCGGCCGTTGTTGCCCGCGGCATGGGCACCTGCTGTGTCTGCGGCTGCGGCAACTCCAACGATGTTGTCATCGACTATGACGCCAAGACCTTCGAGATCAACGGCAAGCTCTTCAAAGAGGGCGACTTCATCTCGATCGACGGCACCACCGGTAACATCTACGAGGGCCAGATCGCGACCGTTGCTGCCACCGAGAACGCCAACCTGCAGCGCTTCATGAGCTGGGCTGACAAGTATCGTCAGCTGCAGGTCTACACCAACGCTGACAACCCCCGCGATGCCAAGCAGGGTTCCGACTTCGGCGCCGAGGGCATCGGCCTGTGCCGTACCGAGCACATGTTCTTCGCTGAGGACCGCATCAAGGCGATGCGTGAGATGATCGTGGCCGACAACACCGCCGACCGTGAGAAGGCTCTGGCCAAGATCCTGCCCTATCAGCAGGGTGACTTCGAGGGCCTGTACGAGGTCATGGGCGAGCGTCCGGTTACCATCCGTTATCTGGATCCGCCTCTCCACGAGTTCCTGCCCACCAAGGAGGAGGACATCAAGGAGATCGCCGATGAGCTGGGTGTTTCGGTTGAGAAGCTGCACAACGTCATCGCTTCGCTGCACGAGTTCAACCCGATGATGGGTCACCGTGGCTGCCGCCTGTGCGTCTCCTATCCGGAGATTGCCGTCATGCAGACCACCGCTGTCATCAACGCTGCGATCAACATCTCCAAGAAGATGGGCATCAACATCGTCCCGCACATCATGATCCCCCTGGTCGGCGAGGTCAAGGAGCTCAAGTATGTCAAGGACGTCGTTGTTAAGACCGCGGACAAGCTGATTGCCGACGCTGGCGTCGACATGAAGTACGAGGTCGGCACCATGATCGAGATTCCGCGCGCTGCGCTGACCGCCGATGAGATCGCCAAGGAGGCCGAGTTCTTCAGCTTCGGCACCAACGACCTCACCCAGATGACCTTCGGCTTCAGCCGTGACGACGCCGGCAAGTTCCTCGATTACTACTACGACAACAAGATCTACGAGCTGGATCCGTTCGCGCACCTCGATCAGAAGGGTGTTGGCAAGCTGGTCAAGATGGCGGCTGAGCTGGGCCGTGCGACCCGTCCCGACCTGGGCCTGGGCATCTGCGGCGAGCACGGCGGTGACCCGACGAGCGTCGAGTTCTGCCACAACATCGGTCTGGACTATGTCTCCTGCAGCCCGTTCCGTGTGCCCATCGCCCGTCTGGCTGCCGCGCAGGCTGCGATCAAGAACCCCCGCAAGTAAGATAAGAATTTGCGTGGATAGTCACAACAACTAACAAACAGAGAGCTGATCATCGTGTCAGCTCTCTGTTTTGTTTGGGGGAAAGCTATTTGGTTTAGCCTGACCTTTTTAAGATTGCACAGGTTTTTTGGCCAGAAATAAAAAGAACGGGGACAAGCTGGAATAGCTTGTCCCCGTTCCTGATATGAGCGAAAGGCTGATCCGCAAAGGTGAGAATTATCCCCGGTGCGCCCGGCGGCGAGCGATGACCAACGCGGTAAAGGCGCCAGTTGAAAGTACTGCGATGGTAACACACAGCGCGAGTGCATTGCCCTCGCCTGTTTGCGGGGTGGAGGAAGGAGCGGTCGTCGGGGTATTGTTGGTCGTATTATCGCCCGACGGGGTATGATCGGCCGACTTTTCATTTAACCGGAAGGAGGCACTCACCTCACCGTCCGCGTAGATAAAGGTCAACAGATGATCGCCCCGCGCCAGGGTGTCGAGATAATCGGCATGCAGGGTGACGACTGTGCTGCCCGAATTAACATCGTAGTTGGCTGTGTCGACTGCTGTGCCGTCAACCCGGATACCGTGGAAATTCGCGTCATAGTTTCCGCTTGCCCGCACCGTCAACGCGCTGCCGGTCTCGGCGGTAAAGACAGTGCCCGACGAAACCGGTTTTCCGGCGTCGTCCAGAATCACATAGTCGGGTGCGAGTGCCTTGTAGGTCGTGTAGTTGCAGCCCTCGTTGTCGCAGGTGTCGTAGGCTGTCCAGCCCGGCTCCGAGTGGGTGGGGGCCTGTCCCTCATGATGAACAAGATTGTGCTCCTGTGCCGGGACAACCACCTCACCGCAGACCGTGCAGAGAACGGGGGTGGTGCAGTCGCCATCATCCGCGGCGGTGTGGGCCTCATAATCGGCCTCGGCGGTTACCGCGGCGGCCGGCATCGTGAAGGTAATGGTCTCGCTATTGGCGTCCTCGACCGTGACGCCCGAAAGACTCCAGCCGGTAAAGTGGGTGCCGTCTGGGGCAGCGTTTGCAGCCAGGGTGATCTCGGTACCGGCAGCAAAGGCGGTCTCGGTCGTCGGCGCGCCGTCTGCGGTAATGCTGCCGCCGGAGACCGACAGATTGTAGGCCGGCACCTTTACCGCCAGGGCGAGGGCTTTGGACATGCTGGAATGGTTCGCTGCGGATACGGTTACAACGACCGGATAATTGCCTGCGGCGAGGCCGGTATTGGGGGTAACGGTGAAGGTGGCGGTCTGACCCGCTTCAATCGCGGTAACATCAGGGCCGGACAGCGTAAAGTTTGCAAAATCGCTCAGCGTAACCACAAGACCGGAAAGTGTAGACGTGCCGATATTTTCAATGGTAAAGGTCACCCCGGCTGCCTGCGTGTATCCCTCGGTCAAAGGCGGGAAAAACTCCGATGAAACGCTCAGGCCCGCACGGCAGGAGGCAAGATCCTTCAGTTCACCGGCGATCAGGTCATGTCCGGCCTGATTGGGATGGAAGTCCAAATTCAGCGTATAAGCCGGAGGCATAAAGCTGGTAATGGTGAGCGCGGCGTTGCAGGGGTTGGATCCGGCGGCAACCGCCTTGGTAAAAGCGGTGTACAGGTCGGCGACCACATAGGCTGCGCCATTTTGCGAACCGAGCGCAAAAGCGGCGTTCAGCTTTTCAAGGCCCTCATCAAACGCAGCGGTGAGGGTGTCAATCTGCTCCAGCACCGCTGCCACCTGCGGAACCGTCGCAAGGGAATCAAGCTGCTGATGTGCGCTCTCTTTCAGATACTGATAGGGATTATACTGGTTTATGAGAATGATCTGAGCGTTCGGCGCGAGAACCTTGAGCTGGGTGAGCGCCGTCGTGAGATTCGCTGAAAGATTTCCCAGCGCAGCAAGTGCCTCGAGGGAGGAAGAAAAACCTGCAAGGTCATCGGCGACGGCGCTGATGACATCAGCATCGCCCGCCAAAAGTGCGGCCTTCATTGCATCCGTCGTCAGCGGTGCATCCGTGTGATCGGCATTGTAACAACGGGTCAGATAGTTATACAGCGCATCCATCAGGTCATTGCCGCCGATCGAGAGGGTAATCAGGCTTGCGCCGGCCAGCTTGGCCGAATTTGCCTCGATCGTTGTGAGCAGCGTTTGGCTCGTCTCGCCGATCTGGCCCAGATTGGTATAATCGGTGATCCCCAAAGTACCCGCCAGCTGATCGACAAACGGGGCATCCACCTTCGAGGATTGCTCGGGCGTTTCTCCCGGCGCATAGCCAAAAGTAATGCTGTCTCCTAATGCAATATAACGGTCACTTGCAGCTGCAAATGCAGAGCTTGCCAATCCCAAGAGGAGACAGCCGGCAGCGGCAAATGAGATCAACCGCTTCAAAACAGGTAATTTCATCTTTTCAATTTCTCCTTTGTTCAATGCCACCAAAATGACTGACCGAACAGTTAAATATGCAATTTAGATTATAACACAGTTTTTTCCGTTCTCACAAGCAGATAAAAATAAAAAATTATCGATAAAACATAGATAAACTGAACAAAAAATTCATGGTCATTCTGATAAAAGCAACACAGAAAAGGAAATCTTAGAAATTATTTTAGTATGGAAAAGAGTGCGGAATCAGGCGAATCGCGGAAATTTTTACTGTGGTCTAAAACAACAGGATCGCTTTGAGCATACGAAACGGGCGGGGAACATAGTCCCCCGCCCGTTTTGCCGGTTATTCAATAATCTGCTCTGTCACTCACTTGGAAGTGCGCCGGGTTGCTGGGCTGCCTGCTCGATCTCGGCGACAGCCGCTTCCAGCTGTGCGCTGTCAGACTGCTGCACTTCACCGGCAGTTGCGATACTCTGGGAACTGCTGCTCTGTGCCGGAGGAACGAGCGCCTGCACCTCGCCGCTGGGACGGCTGATCAGATAGGCGCCGATCAGCTTTTCCTTATAAACCAGCAAAATCGCGCTGACTGTCTGTTCTTCATCTGAGCGGTTGAGGGCAACGAAATCCCACTTTTCCACCTTTTTGTTTTTGTAACCCGACAGATCCAGCCCGCCCTCGATGATAACCTCATTAAAAGCGGCAAAATCATCATCCCATTTTTTAGGGATCCGGACCTGGTCCACCTTTGCGCTGGACAGATCGGCCTCAATCCCCATTGAGGTCAGGTAGGTCAACATCTCGTTGGTGGAACTGAATTCCACCTTCTGCGTGCTGGATAGCGATGCGGCCCGTGTATCGCTGATTGCGCCTCCCACCGCGACGGCAGACAGCGCCAATACCGCCGCGCAGCCAACCACCACGGCGGCCTTTTTTAGTCCCCGTTTATTCATCGTGAATACAAACATCTCCGACCTCCCCGGCAGTATGCTGCCAACTGTGCTCGGCCGCCGGCGCACCGGCGGACCTCTGATAAAGGTGTATGTGGGGCGAGTGGATTTTAGCACCGGGATAAAACGCAGTCGGCCAAAATTTTCTCTTGCTCCCGTCGCTGGCGCATGTTACAATATTACACAATCAAAACACAGCAAAATAGACAAAGGTCTGGAGGGGTAATTTTGTCGGAATTTGACCTGAAAGAGCGGTTTGGCAGCCACCTGTTTGATGATCGGGTGATGCGCGCCCGGCTGCCGGAGGACGTCTATGAGTGTTTGCGGGCGATTCGTGACGATGGGCGGGAATGGGATCCGGCCGTCGCCGATGTAGTTGCCGAGGTCATGAAGAACTGGGCGATGGAACTGGGCGCAACCCACTATGTGCATTGGTTCTCTCCGATGACCGGGGTCAACAGCGGCAAGCATGAGGCCTTTATTGACGGTGTCGAGTTTGGCCAGCCGCTGCTGAGCTTTTCGGGAAAGATGCTCTCAAAGGGTGAGCCGGACGCTTCCAGCTTCCCCTCCGGGGGGCTGCGCGCGACCTTTGAGGCGCGCGGTTATACCACCTGGGATCCCACTTCGCCTGCCTTTGTGCTGGGAACCACGCTGTATATCCCGACCGCGTTCTGCGCCTACACCGGCGAGGCGCTGGACCAGAAAACCCCTGTGCTGCGGAGCATGCAGGCTTTGAATAAGCAGGCGCTGCGTGTACTGCGGGCGCTGGGGGATGACAGCGTCATTTCGGTGCGGCCGAATGTCGGCGCAGAGCAGGAGTATTTTCTGGTCGACAAGGAACAGTTCGACCGGCGGCTGGATCTCAAAGTCTGCGGTCATACCCTGATGGGCGCCCGCCCGCCCAAGGGGCAGGAGATGGACGATCATTACTATGGCAGCATCAGCGAGCGGGTGCGCGCCTTTATGCGGGAGCTGGACGAAGAACTCTGGGCGCTGGGTGTGCCTGCCAAAACCGAGCACAACGAGGCTGCGCCCGGGCAATACGAGCTGGCCAGCGTTTTTTCAAGTTCGAACATCGCCTGTGATCATAACCAGATCATGATGGAACTGATGCGGAAGGTCGCGCTGCGCCATGGCTTTGCCTGCCTGCTGCATGAAAAGCCGTTTGCAGGGGTCAACGGCAGCGGCAAGCATAACAACTGGTCTCTCTCGACCGACCGGGGTGAAAACCTGTTCAAGCCGGGCAAGGACCCTGCCAACAATCCGCGTTTTCTGCTTTTCCTTGTCGCAATGATCGAGGCGGTAGACAACTATGCGGATCTGCTGCGGCTTTCGGCCACCTGCCCGGGCAACGATGACCGGCTGGGCGGCAATGAGGCGCCGCCTGCGGTGGTTTCGATCTTTCTGGGCGATCCGATGGTGCAGATTCTCGATGCGCTGGCCGAGAGCCACGAGGTCCACAATGGAGAGCGGCGCAAGCTGCTGACGGGGGTCAAGAGCCTGCCGTTGGTCACGCTGGACGATGCCGACCGCAACCGCACCTCGCCGTTTGCTTTTACCGGCAACAAGTTTGAGTTCCGGATGGTCGGCTCTTCCCAGAGCATCGGGCTGGTCAATGCGGTCATCAACGGAATTATGGCGGATACGCTGCGCGGCTTTGCCGACCAGCTGGAGGCGGCTCAGGATAAGATGAAGGCGCTGCACGAGATTGTGCGTCAGTCCTGGTTGGCGCACCGCCGGGTGGTCTTCAACGGCAACAACTATTCCGCCGAGTGGGCGGCGGAAGCCAATCGCCGCGGCCTGCCCAATCTTGATCATATGGCCGCTGCGGCGCGGGCCTTTATCGAGCCCAAGAACATTGAACTGTTTACCCGAACCAAGATCTTCAACCCGGGCGAGTGCCGCAGCCGGTATGAAATCCTGCTCGAGCAGTACATCAAGACGGTGCACATCGAAGCGCTGACCATGCTTGAGATGGTCGACCGCAGCGTGCTGCCCGCGGCGCTGGAATTTCTGGGCAGTATCTCCCGCAGCGCCTATTATGCCGGTAAACGCGGGGCTGAGTGCCGCGCTGCCGCCCGGCTGGTTCACCGGCTTTCAGACGCTGCTGACGAGGTTGACACCGCGCGGGAACGGCTGGTCTCGGAGATTCGCGCGCTCAAGGAGCAGGATCCTCAAAAGCTGGCCGACGACTGGTATGCCATCCGCAGCGGCGCGATGGCCGCGCTCCGCAGCGCCTGCGACCGGTTGGAGGAACAGGTCGCCGATACGGTCTGGCCGATGCCGGGATACAGCGAACTGCTGTTTGATCTGTAATGTAACGGGTGACGGCGGCCGGGATGCGGCCGCCGTCTTCTATATCAATATTGTGAATTTTGTGTTATTTTTTCTATTTTCTGTTCTGTTTTGACCCGCGTCCGCGTTACTATGGTCAGAATGGCTTTTGGGGAGAACGCCCCCCAGAGAAAATCAGGCCCCGCGGGGCCGGAAAGGAGTGTGCGATGATAAAGCGGTTTGGCGCCGCCCTCGCCGTTGTTGCGCTGTGCCTGGCGCTGCTGTGTGGATGCGGTGAGGAGGACGTCAATTTTATCTACTATACCTCCGATACGATCTCGACGCTGGATCCTCAGCTCGCCTCCACTCCGGCCGAATTGACTGCGGTGAAGAATCTTTTTGCCGGGCTCTATCGGATCGATTCGTCGGGAGATCCGCAGCCGGACCGGGCGATTGAGACCGAGATAAGCGCGGATGGATTGGTCTATACCTTTACCCTTGACCCGGGCGACCGGTTCAGCGACGGGGAAGAAGAGACTCCGGTGACCGCTGCCGACTATGTTTTTGCGCTGCAGCGGGTGCTCAATCCCGATACGGGGGCGACCTCTGCAAAGAGCTTCCTCTCGATCCAAAACGCGCAACAGGTGCTTGCCGGCACGTTGGAACCGGAATCACTTGGGGTGCGGGCCATTTCGGACACGGTGCTTGAGATTACCCTCTCAACCCCGGATGACGGCCTGCTGGCAAAGCTTGCGGGCGCGGCGGCGATGCCCTGTAACGAGGAATTCTTTGAGTCGACCGCCGGTGCCTACGGATTGACGCTGGACAATATTCTGGGCAACGGCGCTTTCCTTGCAACCTCCTGGAGCGAAGCCAACGGATTGACTTTGCGCCGTGCAGGAGGAAATGGACTGGTCAATCGGGTGCGGCTGGTTCCGGATGATGGGACCAAGACCGCCGCCGAGCGGTTTGCCGCCGGGGAGCAGGACGGCGCGCTGGTTTCCGATCAGCAGGACGAACAGAATGATGCCGCGGCGCTGACCTTTGAGACGACGGTGTGGACGCTGGTTTTCAACTGTTCGGATGAACTGCTGCAAAACCTTTCGATCCGGCAGGCACTAGCAGCCAGCGCGCAGCTGAGTGAAGAGGATCTTGCCGATTATCCGGATCTGCGTCCTGCAGAAGGCTTAGTTCCCGGCGAGGCGCGGCTGAGCGACGCGAGCGGCTGGCGGCAGTTGGTCGGCGACCTTCTTCCCCGCCGGGCGGAAAGTCAATGTTACGCGCTCTACCGGCAGGGATTGGGGGAGCTGGGGGTTGATCGTCTGGCCGGGCTCAAAGTACTGATCCCCGAAGGGTCGCCTTGGGATACGCTTTATTCTCTGATCAACCAGCGCTGGCAGCGCAGTCTCGCGGCTTACTTTTCGCTCGAACAGCTGCCGCTTGACGAGCTAAACCAGCGGGTCAGCAGCGGAGATTATGACATCGCATTGGTGCCGCTGACCATGACCAGTTCCGGGCCTGATGGGTTGCTGTCCCGATTCCTTTCGGATGCAAAGGCAAATCCCGCGCAGTACAAGAACGCAAGTTATGACCAACTGGTCGAGCAGGGGCTTGCCTCCACCCTTGCCCAGACCCAGCAGCAGGCCTGGGGTGCCGCCGAACGGCAGCTGCTCGAGGATGCGGCGATCGGCCCGCTTGCCTTTCAGACCAATACCTTCCTGCTTAGCCCCGATCTCGAAGGGGTCGTGGTTGATCCGTTCGGACCGGTCTTTGATCTCACCAACGCACGGCGCGTCTGACGCGTCTGGTAAGAAAAAGGGTGTCACCCAGCAGGGTGACACCCTTTTTTGAAATCTTTTTACAGCCGCACGAAAATGGGGGGATGTCCCAGCGCCGGCAGCAGCTTTTGCAGAAAATCATCGGTCGAAAAGCCCACCGTGCTGGTATTGCGGCAGGGATGGCAGCCAATCCGTTTGTTATCCAGCAGCACCCGGTCAATCACCAGCTGTACCCGCTTTTCAGAGTCGTTTTCCAGCCCCAGCGGACTGACGCTGCCCGGATGGACCCCCAGCAGCGAGGTCATTGCGCTCTCATCCGCAAAGCTCAACCGGGCGATTCCGAGCTGAGCGGACAGATCTTTGGTTTTGAAGGGCTTGTCGCCTTCCATCAGCAACAGGTAAAAGCAGGTCTTCTGCCGGTTGCAAAGGAACAGGTTCTTGCAGACCGGTGCATCCAGCGCCGCACCGATTGACACACAATCCTCCATCGTCAGCGCCGGCGGATGGTCCACCCGCAGATAGTCGATGCCCAGCCGGTCAAGCAGGTCATAGGCGCGCAGCTCAACCGCGTCCCGGTCGGTGCCGGCGGGCCTTCCCGAAAAAACCTCCATTTTGATCCCTCCAAGCCGGCATCGCCGGCGACATATATTGTATTATACCACCGGCACACACAAATCGACAACCTGGCAGAGAAGAAGCTCTGTTCAAAATGGCGAAAAGATAGGGAAAAGTTTGGAAGTTCCGCGAATAGACAGGACACGGAAAAAAGATTACTCTATAAATATATGCTTACATAATAAGCAAAAATTAAGAAAGGAGGGATCTCATGACCGAACGGGAACGGCAGATTATCGAGCTGCTGCGGGAAAATCCGATGCTGCCGCAGGCGGAGATCGCGCAGCGGTTGGGCATTACCCGCTCATCAGTAGGGGTACATCTGGCTAACCTTTCTAAGAAAGGGTACATCCTCGGCAAGGGATATGTGCTCGCCGAGGCAGGGGAGCGGTATGTTGTCGGGATCGGTGCGGCCAACATCGATCTGATGGGCCGCAGCCGGGAAAAACTGGTCATGGAGGATTCCAACCCGGGCTATATCAGCATGTCGGTGGGCGGTGTGACCCACAACATCTGTGAGAATGCGGCGCGGATGGGGGCGCCGGCCAAGTTGATTACCGTCATCGGAGATGATATTTACGGCCAGAAGATCCGGCAGGAGTGCGAGACTGCCGGCATTGATACCAGCGGCTTTATGGTGGCTGAAGGACAGACCTCGTCGACCTATCTGTCGCTCCACGATGCCGATGGTGAGATGGCGCTGGCTCTCTCGGATATGCGGGTGCTCCAGCTGCTTAGCATTGAGTTTCTGAAAAGCCGCCACCGGCTGCTGGTTGGCGCATCGGTTATTGTCATGGATGCGGGCCTGCCAGAGGAGATTTTGAAGTATGTTGCGGCGACCTACGGCGAGACGGTGCCGGTCTTTGTCGATCCGGTCAGCACCAGCTACGCCCGCAAGCTGATCGGCGGATTGGTCGGCTGTCATACCTTCAAACCGAATCGGATCGAAACCGAAATCATCGCGGGGATGAAGGTGGATTCCCCCGCTGCGCTGCGGACGGCCTGTGAAAAACTGATCAAACAGGGCCTTACCCGCATAATGGTCAGCATGGGAAAGGACGGCTGCTTTTACCTCGATCGAACGGGTCGGGCGATGCAGGTAAAGGGGGAACCGGTGCGTCAGGTGGTCAATGCCACCGGTGCGGGAGACGCTTTCGTCGGCGGGTTGGTTTATGCCCAGCTGCAAGGGCTCTCACCGGAAGAGACGATGCTCTTCTCGACCGCAGCGGCCCGAATGGCAATCGCTCACCAGAATACCATCAACCCCAACATCAGTGCCCAGAATGTCTGGGATACGGTACAAAGAGCCCGACTGGTTGTCGAGAACGGGTAATCTGTGCGGCTCCAAAAACAGAGGAAGCCGGCCTGTGACAAACGGGCCGTTCAACCATAATTCAACCAACAGAAAGGAATAAATCATGATGAACAAGTATCTGTCCGTTTCTCCTGAGATTGAAAAAGCCCTGGCTGAGGGCAAGCCGGTTGTTGCGCTCGAGTCCACCATCCTCTCCCACGGTATGCCCTACCCTGAGAATGTCGAGTTCTCCCACAAGGTCGAGGAGATCGTCCGGGCGGAAGGCGCGATTCCGGCAACCACCGCGATCATCGGCGGCAAGCTGAAGGTTGGCCTGACTGCTGAGGAGCTGGAGATCATGTGCCGCGCCGACGGTGTCGGCAAGGTCAGCCGCCGGGATGTTGCGGTCTACCTCGCCACCGGCAGGACCGGTGCAACCACCGTTGCCACCACGATGATGATTGCGGAGATGGCAGGCATCAAGGTCTTTGCAACCGGCGGCATCGGCGGCGTGCACCGCGGCGCCGAAACGACGATGGACATCTCGGCCGACCTGCAGGAACTGGCCCACACCAACGTCGCGGTGATCTGCGCCGGCGCCAAGAGCCTCCTCGATATTCCCAAGACACTCGAATACCTCGAAACGATGGGCGTTCCGGTACTGGGTATGGGCACCGAGGACTTCCCGGCGTTTTACTGCCGCAAGAGCGGATGCAAGGTTGATGCAAAGGTTGACACCCCGGTCGAGATGGCATCGATCCTGAAGACCAAATGGGATCTCGGCCTCAATGGCGGCGTTGTGATCGGCAACCCGATCCCCGAGCAGTATGAGCTGGACTACGACGAGATGGAGAAGGTCATCAAGCGTGCGCTGGATGCTGCGAAGAAAGCGGGCATCCACGGCAAGGATACCACCCCCTTCCTGCTGGCCCATATCAAGGACTACACCGAGGGCGTCTCCTTTGCCTCCAACCTGCAGCTGGCTTACAATAATGCGCGGGTCGCTTCCCGGATCGCCATTGAGTTGGCAAAGCTGGGCTGATCAGCTGCAAAAAGAAACCCAAACCGGGACGGCTTAGGCCGCCCCGGTTTTTTGTCCGGCTGGAAAGACGGTGGCTGTTGTGCTACAATAGGGCGTAATAACATTCAGATCAACGCAAAGGAGAGAAGAAGATGCAGACGGTCTGCCATTGTGAGACCCCGCTGGGACAGATGCTGCTTGCTGCCGATGAAGTAGGGCTGACCGGGGCATGGTTTTTCGGTCAACGATATTTTGCCCGCGGCCTTGCCCCCGATCATCGGGAAGGAGACAGCCGGACGCTGATCTTGGCACGGGACTGGCTGGCACGCTATTTCGCCGGACAACGGCCGGAAGATACGCTGCCACTTCACCTCACCGGAACGGCGTTTCAAAATCGGGTCTGGAGCGCCCTGGCGCAAATTCCCTACGGCGAGACTACCAGCTACGCGGCACTTGCCCGAGTGGTGGGCAGCGCGCCGCGCGCGGTAGGCGGTGCGGTGGGCCGCAATCCAATCTCGGTCATTCTGCCTTGCCATAGGGTACTTGCCACAAATGGCAGCTTGACCGGCTATGCCGGTGGACTTGAGCGCAAGCAGGCGCTGCTTGCACTAGAACAGGGTGTGCTGCCGCGGGAGGAGAAAAAGGAGTAGTGGTATGAACCGGTTATCAAAGTATCTGATAATCACCTTCTCCATCACCTGGAGCTGCTGGTTGACCGAGGCAGCGCTGACCAATTTTTGGGCGCTTGACCTTGTGCAGTATCCACGGGTTCTGTTTGTGATCGGCGGATTTGGGCCCACCATTGCAGCCGCGCTGTGCGGTGAGGGGCCGTTTTCTCTGCGCGGGGCCGCGGAATTTCTGTTCGGTCATCGCAGAAGAAGCCTCTGGGCCTTCGGACTGCTCGCGCTGCTCGAGATCCTCGTTTTCGCGCTCAGCTCGGATGGCTGGGCTCCGGTACTACGGCAGCAGGCTGTCCCCGAAATTCTTACAGCGTTTTTTATCTGGCTTCAGGCCACCCTTTTGTTCGGTGGAAATGAGGAACCGGGCTGGCGGGGCAGGATGCAGCCGGAACTCGAAAAACGGTTTTCCACACCGGTTGCCAGCTTGATTGTCGGGGTGGTCTGGGTGACCTGGCACCTGCCGCTCTGGCTCATCCGGGGGGACAGTCATCAGCGGACCTCATTCATGGCCTTTGCCGGGTTGGGGATGCTGTTGAGCCTTTGGCTCGGCGCGCTGAAAAAGCGGACCGGGTCGGTGCTTTTCTGCATGATGCTGCACGGCATGACCAATACATTGCTGGGGACGCTTGTTATCCGGTTGAATCCCGCTTTGCTCATAGGGTTGGCCATGTTAACGGCGGTTTCTCTCTGGCTGACACGTTTGCCGAAAGAGCAAAAAAGTCTCAAAACCGGGCAATCTGAATAGGGGGAATACAGAAAAATGGTAAGGGTTCTCTTTGTTTGCCACGGCAGGATTTACCGGACATGAAAAAATGCCTGTAAATCAAGCGCTTTCTGTGTTTCAACCTCAGTTTTACCAATGATTTACCAATATTTCTGGAGAGCCAGGATTGCTAACTATAACACCAGAATGCGGAGATCAACAACATGGAAAAACTCAAAAAACATATTTACGATGAACACAACGGCCTGTATTATACGTTGGTTGGCGATTACTACATCCCCGACTTGGAATTGCCGGAAGAAACCCGGTCTATTGGGATTTGGGGACGGATGCACAAAGACTATTTGGAGCAGTATCATCCAGCCCAGTATAATGACCTGATTTTGTCTGGAAACCTATGGGCATATCTGGCTGATCTGAATGAACAGGCGCAGAACCGGCTGAATTGTATCATTGCCCAAATGAAAGAAGCTGAGGGAATCACAGAGGAATTGAAATCCCAGGATCAAATGACATGGGTTAGGGCAATGAACAGCATCCGCAACCGGGCAGAAGAAATTATCCGAAGCAAAATAATCTACATTTAAGAAAAATTTGAGATAACTGATAAGCAGGAACTACTTCAAAAAGAGTGGTTCCTGCTTGTTTTTTGCCTTTTATTATGTTCGGACTTTTGTTTTCTTAGGTTTATCTTTTTAGTACTTTATCATCAATGCTCTGTTCAAATTATTGGGCAGAGCATTATTTTGTGAGAAAATGTGACTGTATGAAGGTTGTATAATGAAAAGCAATGTGGCGCTGTGCTATAGCTTATGATATAATATTATATATATCGTCAGGGCTAAAAAATGTAAGGAGCGATGAGATATGGAAATCTCTGAAGTTATTAAAAATATACGATTAGAGTTGAATTTGTCCCAGGAGGGGCTGGCAAGAGAGTTGCATATGGGTTTTACTTCTGTGAATAGATGGGAAAACCATAAATCGAAACCAAATCAGATTGCAAGACACGCTTTGGCAGAACTTTGTAGGAAAAACAATTTGGATCAAAAGTTGATAGAGTCTTTAGAAGCAAATAGCTGAATGAAAGGTGTCTCAATATGAAGAACGAGAAGCAAATTGAGTTGAGTTTTATTGAAAAACTCAAGGAATTAAAATATATATATCGGGAAGATATTAAAGATAAAGCCTCCTTGGAGGAAAACTTCAGAAAGCATTTTCAGGAGCTTAATAGAGTTAGATTAAGTGATTCTGAATTTTCAAGATTAAAAGAAAGTATCATTACGCC